>JAJFJK010000161.1 GCA_021774075.1 Nitrosomonas sp.
GCGATCATGGAAGCATCACACAACGAGAATACGGTGAGATTACTACCCGTAGTCTTGCCGCTAGAAAATTAGATTTTGAAAAACTGCTTAGCTTAGAATTGATTAAGAGTATGGGTATGGGGCGTGGAACGTATTACATCCTATACGGAAAGCCGATAAATGAATGATGATCCAATAAAATTAAGGGCGCAGGAAAATTAGAAAAAAGAGCTGACAGGAGCCGAGCTGATAATTCCATTATATTTCATCAGGTTAACCTACGCTCTCTATCCTGCGCTCAAAATACAATAAAAATAACGCAATTAAAACAATAAGGTAAGGAATGGTGCGCCCAACACGATTCGAACGTGTGACCCCCGCCTTCGGAGGGCGGTACTCTATCCAGCTGAGCTATGGGCGCAAAGTGAAGAACAAACCGTAAACCAATAAGAACCCGCAAAAGGATAACCGCTTTTGAATGTTACGTCCAACTTGAATATTGCCTAAAAATAAAAGGTGGCACCGTAATATGACACCAATCAATTTTTAATAGTTACTCAGTTATCTGTTGCTTAGGCAAAGTAGGGATCACACAAATGCGCAGTGTTTTCACAGTTTGATTTTTGGTTTGTATAATTTCCATGGACAGCCAACAATATTAACGCTGGTGTCGGCTTCTGGAATGTCCTGTAAGTATTCCAAACAGGCCACTGAAGATTTCGGGCTATTCAGCGGGAACTGAATTGGGTCGCTGGCAAACGGAGCAGACGTTTCTGCCCCGTTTAATTTTTTACTATTGTGCTACGTTACCACTTGTATTGAACCGGCCGCTCTGACCGCGGTTTTTAGAGCGTGACTGAATTTGCTCCAAAAACAGCGCCGCCTGCTCAGAGGTCAGCACTGAGCCCATCTCTCGCACCATTTCTGCATGTTGTTCAATCATACGCGCGACAATGTTGCCCTGGTTATCTGCTAATGCGGACAGTTGAACCGGATCATAGCTTTCTGCGCTCAGCACCTCCTGGATTGCCACATGCCCATCGCTTAAAGCGTCTTGTTGTTCACGCAATTCGCTTCGATAGCTGTCAGCAATGGCCCATAATTGTTGGCGTTGATCCTCACTAAGATCCAGCAATCTGAATTGGCGGGCTGTTCTGTCAACATCACCTAATGAGCCAAAAGAATTGTTGTTTTGATTCATCCCAATGAATCCACCGCCTCTTGGTTGCATTGCGTGTGCTGCACTTGACAGTAGTAATACCGAAATAGATACTGCAATGAAATACTTGAAAAGTGAATGATGCAAGCTCATGTTTATTCTCCTGATTAGTTTAAATACTTTCGTCTTTAAGTGGTTTGAATAGAACCAACGTTACCCTCGCCACTTGTTACAATTATGGGCAAACCATCTGTAATTTCGGGTCACAAAAGTGTAAAGTTTTGTAAAGTCTAATCAAGTGTACAGGCGCTATCTCAACGACTCTTTGTAGTCCACGGATAAAGACGAGGAATAAATACCGTCAGGGCAGTGGCAATGGCTAATGCAATTAAGCCGCCTATGAAGAAAGTGTTCCAAGTGCTTGGCTTCAACGCACCCAAGGTAATAATCAAAAACAGCATGGGTAAATCAAGAAAATGTGTAAATGCTGGCACATTCTCAGCGCGTGCTTTTTCTAATTCAGGTGTGAATGTGCCAACGAGCAGGGCCTCTTGAGTCAAACGCCGCAAACGCAGGAAATACATGCGGGTAATGGTATTGCCTTCGATGAATTCGAAAGCAAACAGGAATACCATACCCGCCAGCCATGGGATAGTAACAAAGTGCCAGCCACCGTAAAACTCGATAATCATCCATGTGCCGGAGATAAGCAAAATAATTGCGCCTGGAATCACCACGCCATCGTAAAACACCGCGATATTGCGCACAGACTCCGAAAAACGGACCAATTCACGTGACTGACGAGATCGCAAATCGCTAAGCCAAGCACCTATTAGACCAGCACCAATTAAGACGGAACCAATGATATGGGCGAGTTTTAGTAGATCATAAGTCATAATTTTAAACCCTGATAAATTTTCTAATTTTGAATTGCGCTGCATGACAGCTTTAAACTTCAACTGGCCGGATCAATGGTCTTTCAATGGAAGTTGCACCAAAACACACAGACCACCGCCTTCACGATTGCTTGCAGACACAAAGCCGCCATGCAAACGAATAGCACGTTCCGCAATAGCCAGCCCCAAACCGTAACCACCACTACTACGCTCCCTGGCTTCAGACAATCGCACAAAAGGCTCAAACAGAAATGGTAATTTTTCCTCTGGAATCCCTGTTCCATGGTCACAAACAGAAATATTAATGCAGCCTTTTTGTTCAATGCTATCTTGAATATTCACTTCTACATTCGTTCCTTCCTCGGTGTAATGCACAGCATTGTGGATGATATTCTCTAACGCGCGACGTAATAACTCCGCGTTGGCTTTGACGATGCATGATGTTTCGCTGATGAGATGAACATGACGATTACTGTCTGCCGCTTCAAATTCTACAGCTTCGATAATGGTTTTCAGCAATTCAGTAATGTCGACATAATCCTCCAGCACATCCGGTTCTAGCACTTCCAGTCTGGCCAACGTCAATACTTGCCCCACCAAGTCGTCTAGACGATTGGCCTCTTGTTCGATCCGATCCAGATCCTTCTCTGCATGTTTGCCAATTTTTTTCCGCGCCAGACCTAATGCTACTTGAAGCCGCGCCAAGGGCGAGCGAAGTTCATGCGAAACATCGCTGAGTAACTGTTTCTGGGTCAAAATCAAGCTTTGTAAGCGTTCAGCCATACGATCAAAGTCACGGCCTAAATCTGCGATTTCGTCACGCCGTCGCCCCATTGTCTTACCAACTCGAACACCAAGCTCACCCCCGGACAATCGATGAGTTGCCTCACTCAAGTAACGAACAGGACGCGCCAGATACCAAGCCAGCCAAAAACATACCAAGCCACTAAGCAGAATCGCGATGCCTAATCGAATAGAAAACAACCATGTATCCCGATGAAATGGCCGCATCAATCCAAAGGGTACGCTACGGTGCAAAGGCGCGAATGCTTTCTGTCTATCAGGTAATGTGGCTAAAACCCGGTAATTATTGCCAGCAGGAGAAATTACCGTACGTTCGGTTACAGACCCATTAAGCTCAGTGGTATCTGCTTGTCGACGATGTCTCGCATTCAAAGATTGGGTTACAGCTCGCCCAAGGAGCTCATCACCTTGCTCATTGATCACGAAGATCGGTAATCGTGAGTTATTTGCTATTTCCGCTAGCAATCCCTTGGCAGCGGATTCTCCACTGTGCTCCAGTACTGCAGTCACAGCCGTTACTTGAAGCAAGGCAATTCTGACAAATGGGCGCGCTGATGACGATTTATCCTGTTGAAAAAACTGCGCCATACCCCAGGCAATACCAAGCGTTATCAGGGTCATCGTCAGCCAAAACCAAAGAAAAATTTTCCAAAACAAACGTCCCATTACTGCTTCCTTATTAACTGATAACCAATACCGCGCACAGTTTGAATAAGCATTTGACCACATGAATCTGCCCCGAACTTACGCCGCAGGTTACTTACATGCATATCAATGCTGCGATCATAACGTGTCAATTTTCTGCCCAGCGCTCTTTCAGACAGCACTTCCTTTGTAATTACATGGCCCGCTTCCCGCATCAACACTTCCAGAATATTGTACTCAGTGCTGGTTAATTCGAGCATTTTTGCAGCATAGAATACCTGCCGGGACTCAGGATGAACTTCGATGTTTCCAGAGCGAAGGATATCTGACGGATGCTTCACATTGTGAGCAGATTGAGATGACTGAGTTCGCCGCAAAATTGCTCTCAACCTGGCCACCAATTCACGAGGATTACAAGGTTTTGGCAGATAGTCATCAGCACCCATCTCAAGACCAACAATTCGATCAATATCATCCCCACGTGCAGTGAGCATCAGGACCGGTGTCTTTGATTCAGCACGAATCCGCCGTAGGACGTCGAAGCCATTAAGCTTCGGCAGCATAACGTCTAGCACCACCACATCGTAATCACCGGACGAAGCCATTTGCGTACCGATTTCCCCATCATGGGCAACATCCAAAACAAAGCCTTCCCAGCTAAGGCATTCGACCAGCATTTCACATAATTCTATGTCGTCATCCACAAGCAGAATCTGACTCACCGTTTAGCTCCCATTGAATGGCAGGATAATGAACGTTCTTCTGTCACAGTTCATCTTGCCATAAAGAACGATAACAGCACCTACTTTTACAAATTTTTACACAAACCCTACCCAATCTTGCAAACACCTCTTCTAAACTTTCAAGTGCTTAAAACATATTTACAGGTTGACATTGAAACAGCGGTATGAAGAGCCTGATTTGGATTGATAAACCCAATATGCACGTTTCCCGTGCTCACTAATTTTAGGAAGAAAAACTATGAGTCGTGCAGGTTATCTCTTGATATTTATTGTTTCTTTATTTTTTGTTGCGTGTGCAAACAATCAGAAAAAAGCGCTTGAAATAAAAGAAGAATTTGTAACCAAGATTGAGCAAAATGGACTCAAATTATTTAGTTACACAGTAACAATGGCCATGCCGGAAGGTAGAAGTAGTGGCAAGCGTAGTGGTGGCGGTATGCGAGGTAGTGGTATGGGCGGTGGCGGAATGGGTGGCGTCGGTATGCGGGGAGGAGGTGGTATGGGAAGTGGAGGCATGCGCGGCGGTGGCATGAAAGGTGGCAGGATGGATGGCGGCGGCATGAGAAATAGCGCCAAACCTGATCGTGAGGCAATGATGAATCGCTTTAAAAAAGTGGTTTATGAAAAACTCGAAACGAAACTTAGTGAAACGGGATATTGTCGCGAAAGCTATATGGAACTTGATAATTACTTTGTAAGAGGGCGATCACAAATAAGAGGAGAGTGCAAAGATAGCGCTACAGCAGAGGATCGTATGACCTTTATTAATGATGAGAACACACAGTATTAGCTCAAATTAATCTGGCGCCGCGCTAAATTAATCTCGATACGACCTGACAGTCGGTTGTCGGCCAACAACAGTCAGTTACCTGTTTCCTGTGAACGGCTGGTCAACACTGAGAAGCGGTCATTTGAGAAGATGTGCACATCATGAAAGTTATGCGCTTTAGCGGCTCACAAATAGTCCCTTTGAGGGGTTTCAGTGATAATTCTCCGGCTCTGCCGGAGGTATTAACCTATTAACACATAGTTTTAAAATGCCATTACATATTACCGGTAACGGATCTACGCATTAAAACAGCCCTCCGGCGATGGAAGAGCGTGAGTAATAGCGAGAAGCCGGAGAAGCAAGAAATTGACAGATATCAACAAACCAAGAGATAATAATGGCTATCATTGATGTTTAGAAAATACCACCCAATAGAGCTTTTAAAGGAAAACACATTCCACAAGAGAAAAAAAAGAGTATGCCTATTAGTCAATGGATTTGTTACGGTCTAATCTTGCATATACTTGTTATTTATGGCTCCGGGCTTGCCTTTTCAAAAGATTCTTCGACGACAAAACTAAGGATTCTTTCAGAATCCTTAAGGGACGCCGATATTATCGAAATACGGGATTTGATAAAAAACGGAGCAGATGTTAATGTTAAAAACAAGTATGGTTTGACGCCTCTCTATATGGCGGCACAAAATGGTCATGCTAAAATTGTTATCGCCTTATTGGAAGCTGGGGCTGATGTAGATGCTGCTAGCAGATATGATGGAACACCTCTCTATATGGCGGCACAAAATGGTTATACTAAAATTGTCATCGCCCTATTGGAAGCTGGGGCTGATGTGAATCCTGTCAACAAATCGGGAGCAACTCCGCTTTTTAAGTCAGCAGAACTTGGTTATGACGAAATCGTTACTGCCTTGTTGAAGGCTGGGGCTGAAGTCAATTCAAAAGTGCGAGTAAATGGCGGAAATTATACGGCATTAGATATTGCCGAAAAAAAGGGACATATTGTAATCATGAAGCTTCTAAAAGGTGGTAATTAAGACAATTGAGGTGTGCCGACAGACAATGAGCCTATCAGGCTAAGCTTTATATTGATCAACTAAAGCCGAACACTTTTTAAGCAGTAATTCTATAAATACACACTTAAATTCCAGAAACGGCTGGCAGTCTAATTTTGAGTGTGTACTTTTCCCATTGTAGAAAGCTAAATATTCAATAATACTCAGTTTTATTTCTTCCTTAGTCTTGAATTTTTGAAACTCAATAGTCCATGTTTAAGACTACAGACAAACCATTCTTCGTGAGCCCCACCTAATGATCTACCAACAGCTATTAGGCATCTCTTTTTTTAACTAGTATGCTGCATCCTGTTTAAATTCTAGTGTGAATTTCGGGTTTGGTTGTGATGTTCGCGCATTCATGCTCACCTCTGATAAGTAGAGTATGGAAACTTCATGATCTCAGTTTTAAAGGAAAATTCAGTCGCCACTTTTGTTGAATCCATTCCCTTCGATACTAACCATAAAATAAACACAGGGGTTGAAAGCTACAGTCTTTATGAAAATAATGGCATCCGATTTAGCATCATCAATTATCGGGACCCAGAGACAGGAAAGCTTCACCGTTTTGTGACTACATTACCTCACTCGATCAATCCAGGAACGATTGCCGTGCTGTACTACAAACGATGGACAATTGAGAAGTCATTCAACAATAGTAAAAGTAACTTAAAGGAAATCAAAGCGTGGTCTTCAGATAATAACTCGCTCAAGAACCAAATGCGCCTAACAGCAATGAGCTATAACCTATTGCGTGTTTTTGAAGAGATATCAAAAACACAAGATTCGGCGTCAATCCACCCATCCGATAAAAAGCACACAGAAACTCTAAAAAAAAGACAACAAGACGCCGAAAAGAAAGGGGGATTTGTTAATCCTTTGTTCTACCAGAAAAGAATCGCGCGTATAAGCTCCTATACTATTCGGGCGGTTCAAAATGCAATAATCACTGGAAAGTCTCTGGCTAGCTTTATGGATGACCTGGTGGCTCGGTTAGTGCCAAGGATGAAACTTATTGGGGAACACTGATGTGAGTGAAGCAAAACAACGTTTTGAAAATCTAGATATTATGCGCGGCCTAACCATTACGATGCTAATGCTAACGATGGTGCCGTGGCTATCTGGCTATTATATTGTAAACAGGGTCGCGTTAGAACCTGGCTTCTATGGTGTGGTCGATAACGCCTTATTCATGACCATTTATTTTCTTTTCATCGGTAAAGCTGTTTATTTGTTTGCTTTCATGTTTGGCATTGGTATAAGTATTCAAATTAAGAATGCGCGTGCGCGATTACAACCAGATTTTAATGCTTATTTTATAAGAAGAATGTTATGGTTGTTGTTGTTTGGTGTGCTAAATTCTGTTTTTCTTTGGCCGGGAGATGTTCTGCGTTTTTATGCGCTGGTTGGTTTGTTATTGTTACCGATAGCCTGTTATCCACAACGGGTGCTTTTAATATTAGCCGCAGTGGCTATTTTTTATCCACTAGTGATGTTGTTATTGGATTATTACTTTGCGCTGGGGTTACCCAGTTTGCCGCGTGGTTCTGTGATATTGCCAGAATATTCGTTATATATTCACCAAAGTGGTTCGTATTGGGATTTTATGGCCAATAATGTAACGGATTCCTTGGCACGGTTTTTAAGGCGATTGCGTTTAAGCAATGGAGAAGGTTTTAAATTGTTTGCAAGTATGTTAATTGGTGTATTAATCGGGCGTTCTTCTATGCTATCAAATGTCGATTTGTATAGAGGAAAATTGAAGCAATATATCCTCTGGATTTTGCCCGTGTCTGCTTTTTCTGAGGGTATTTATACCCTAGCACGTTATGGTAATGTGGAGGCAGAGTGGTTGTGTTTTTTACGTGAGCCTGGTATCGGTAAAATTTTATATCAATTACTGCATACGTTAGGGACTTTAGGACTCGCGATTAGTTATCTTTGCATCGTAGCATTGGTGCTGCAAAATGAAAAATTCTATCGAAAACTGCATGTTTTCAGTTATGTTGGTCGTGGGGCATTGACTAACTATATTTTAATGGTTTTCTTTGCTGGTCTTGTGTTTTATGGACCTTTCGGCCTTGGTTTCTATGGACAGCTGTCTTTTGCAATGAGTTTGATTCTTTTTATTAGTATTTTTTCAATACAAATTGTTTTGTGCAGGTTGTGGTTTATGCATTTCAAAATGGGGCCACTAGAAAAGGTGTGGAGAAAACTAGCCAATTAGTCTTTTCTATAGCGGCCTCGCGACGATTGATCCGAAACTCGTGCCCGATGGACGAATTGATGGCTACGTTTTATTCTGGCGCTGGTTATCTGCTGGCTCATCGGTATTGTTTTTTATTGTCACGGCAGTTGCGTAATATGAATCCTATAAATTTTCAAGGGGTGCGGGAGTGGACAGAAGACAATTCATTAGTCGTACAGTGGGTGTCGGCGTGGCGCTGGCATTTTCTGCGACGAACTTCAGGATCGTAACTGCGGCTAATTTGCCTGCCGACATAACCGATATGAGTGCGTCGATGCTGTCGGTTGCGATCAGAAAACGGCACGTTAGCTGCGTGGATGTGATGCAGGCATACCTCGATCGAATTCACCGCTACAACCCAACTTACAATGCAATCGTCAGTATGGTCGAAGACGATGTGTTGCTACAGCAGGCTGCAATCGCCGATCGAGAGCTTGACAAAGGCGAGTATCGCGGCTGGATGCATGGCATGCCCCATGCCGTAAAGGACAGCAAGGACGTTAAAGGCATGCCTACTAGCAAGGGGTCGCCCATCTTTGCCGGCACTATTGCGGAAGACGACAATTTCATGGTGGCGCGAATACGCCGCCAGGGTCCCATCTTCATCGGCAAGACGAATCTGCCGGAGTTCGGTATGGGATCGCAATCCTACAATCCGGTATTCGGAGTGACAGGATGCGCCTACGATCCCGGTCTTACTGCCGGGGGCAGTAGTGGTGGCGCCGCCTGCGGTTTGGGCACTCGTATGTTGCCTGTCGCAGACGGAGGCGACCTAATGGGATCATTACGAAACCCTGCAGCATTCAACAATGTCATCGGCTTTAGACCGACGCAGGGCAGAGTGCCGAGAAGAGACAGGAGGAGGGGTGGTGACCTGTTTTACCAGCAAATGGGTGTTGACGGCCCGATGGGTCGAAATGCTGAAGATACGGCTCGCTTGCTACACAGTATTTCCGGTTATAGCACAGCGGAGCCACTGTCATTGCGCGATGATTTGCCGTCGCCGGATGGTTTCGCGGCAACGAAACTAAAGAAACTAAAAATCGGCTGGATGGGCGACTACAACGGTTACCTGGCCATGGAACCCGGTGTCCTTGATGTTTGCGAAGCCAGTCTGCAAACTATTGCTGGATACGGTGCGGTTGTCGAGCCCTGTCAACCGAGCTTTGATATGGGTCGACTATGGCAAACATGGTTGACTCTGCGCCATTGGGCACGCCACGGTATGCGGGAGCTGTATGATGACCCGGCCACGCGCAAGCTGCTTAAACCAGAAGCCGTTTGGGAAATTGAAGGATCGTTTGACACCTCGGCGGAGCAGATCTACAAAGCCGGTGTTGCGCGCGCCGACTGGTTCCGCTCTTTGCGTTATTTGTTCGACCGTTATGACTTTCTGGTAGTGCCTACCGCGCAGGTATTCCCGTTTTCGAAAGACATCCACTGGCCGACAGAGATAAATGATCGCAAAATGGATACTTATCACCGCTGGATGGAAGTGGTCATTGGCGGAACCCTGGCTGGAGTTCCTGTTGTGAACGTGCCTGCTGGGTTTGACCCTCAAGGCAGACCCATGGGCATGCAGGTTATGGCGCCGTATGGACATGACTGGAAAGCACTTGAGTTTGCACTGGCCTACGAGCAAGTAACAGAACATCTCAAACAACGGCCTCTTATGGTAAAAGGGATTTAAAATTTAGCTTGGTTACCGTTTTACGGCCCTCCAGCTTAACGAGCGCCAAGTTACTTTTCGGAAGTTGCAAAAAAGAAGCCCATACAGCAGCCCCGCCACCCCCGAACACAGTGGCCATCGCCGCCCAAAGAACGACCCAGAGAGACCGCCTAAGGGTGCCAGTCGGGGCGACTTCACCCCCAAAAGCCAGGGACAACCTCACCACCTACCCACCAATCTTCACCGCAGCACTATTAGCCGCCTCCCGCAAAGCCTTCGTAGACAGGTGAGCGCCTCATAGTCACCTTCGGATCTGAGTGCCCGAGAATCTGCTGCACCTCATAAAGCGTCCTCCCATCATTCACCAGGAAACTCGCAAACTGATGCCGCAGATCATGGAGCCGTAAATGCGGCAATCCCCTCGGCGTTCCCATTAAAAAGTGCAATAGCCAAAGAACCTAAACAAACGTACCTTCTATAGGGTCGTCACACGGTTATTTTGTTTTTTCCCAAACTAACCGGCCCCTGCGAGAACACATTAGCAAATTTAACTTATTGTAAAGGGGTCATAAAGGATAAAGGTAGATAAAGAGGTCAAATCTATCTATTAATTATATTTTCTGCTTCGTGTATTAATCCAGCTAAATATGAGTTTTCTTTAATCTGCCGATCAAATTTAGCGACTGCACCTGACACACTGCCATAGTGGCTTAATCCAAATTGTTTTGCGATTTCGTTCAGTGGCAGACCTCCCATTTTTCGGCAACAATAAATGGCAGTAGATCGCGCTATGTTTTTCTTTCCACGTCCGCGGGACGATTGCAGAATTGCCTCTTCAGGAGTAGCAAATGCAACTGAAACAGCCTGAATAATGAACAAGATTGAAGGCGCAGACTTAAGCTTTTTTATTTCCGGCATTTCCACATTGGCGGGTAATCTAGAATGAATCGATTCTCTAAAATCATCACTACCCATCACAACGGGAAATTTCTTTTTGCCATAAAATGTCTGAGTTTCGTCATCGATACCTTCTTCAACAAACAACCGATAAAGTTTCCGTTGCTGAGATTGTCCGATCATATTCAGTACAAATTTTGTCTGCAGCCATTTCGATGCAGCTTCAACACCTATATAGGCTCGATAACTGGACCATTGATATTCTTTGGCTAAAGGTGTCACTCCAGCGGCAACAGGATTCAAGTGAATGTAACGACTTACATTTAATAAATAATCGTCAGGTTCGATAAGTATTGCCTTATAGCGACCACGAAATAAGGGACCGTCTGTATCTTCTAATCGGTTATAGCGCTGAGTATAGACCCCGTTTAAATGCCGCATAGCTCGCTGGAGGTTACCTTCAGGCGTATGTATCAGTAAGTGATAATGGTTATCCATTAAACAAAAACCATGAATCTCCACTTGAAACATTTTGGTTATTTGTGACAATAAATCTAAAAAGAGCTGACGGTGAGTATTGTTGTTGAAGATACTTCGATAACCCGCACCTCGGTTCATTACATGATACCAAACGTTTGGAAATTCAATTCTTAATGGACGAGACATAAGGGAAATATATCATATTCTTATAATTAATAAACAGATTTGACCCCTTTTTGTACTTTTTGTAGTAGTCTGGTTTGTAACAGAATCGCTTGGTAATTAAGATAAGCCTCTCTAGTATTTACTGCATGAATTTGCTTCGGAAAAGAAGTCTAGGATCACCAACTGGATTAGATATACAGGGCCCGCAGAGGCCACCGCAGTCCAGGCCTGTTTCGCTGAAGTTTGTAAACCCATCGCTGCAGGATTTCGGAATACAGAGATCAACGCCGTTGGGATAGCCAAACTCTGGACCGTTATTGTCGCCGCAGGCGAGATTGAAACTACATTGGCTGTCAGTATTGCAATCGCCCTCGTATATATCGCAGGGTGAATCAGCGCTGCATTCACTGTATATTTTTTCCCCAGCAACGTCTTGACAGCCCCCGTCGATACACTGTTGGCCCGTTGAGCAGTCAGGAGCAATGATGCATTGATCAAATTTCATTTCTGTACTGGATGTGCAATTCGATACCTCGACATCAATTTTGTAAGAAGTAGTTGTTTTACAACCATTTCCCGCAAAGAATGCCTCAAGAATCCACTCTTTTGATTGTGGGCCTGAGCACCAGGTGCTTAGATTCTGCTGGCTACCGTCGAACTCTCTGATCTGGTTCCACGAATTATTGTCGCGCTCCTCTCGGGTAGCCAGCAAAAGACCATTATGACGGAGGAGAGAAGGGTATTTGATTTTCGGGTCGCAGTAGTAACTAGTTTTGAAGGTGACCATTTTACCGGCGGGAACGGAAAATCGGTAAGGATCGTCGTCGCCCCTGCCACCGATCGGGTCGTTGAATGTGTAGTGGTACTTTCCACGGATTTGGTCAGTTGAAAGAGGGACAAAAGGTGCGGAGGTATAGTCATTGTTGTTTTCAGGGGGCTCGTTGTAGACCTCCTTGGTTGGTAGGGGTGGTGGTGCGTTGTCCTCATTGTACACGTTAAACGATTTACTATTTTCAACGATATGGCCAAACTTGTCTCTGCCAACCGCAGAAAATACATGGGACCCGTTGTCGAGATTCAGCGTAGAAAGAGTTTTATCGTACCAAGTCCCCGGCGGGACACCAGTCGGTTCGAGGCTCCCAACATCGTTGGAATCAACTTGATACCGAACATAATTTCCGGTCGTAAAGGCAGAAGTCCACTGTGATCGTAGCGTTATTTCGCCTTTGAAGGTGCGTACCCCCGTTGTAGGGACTTGCGTTCCCGTCACGTCTAAAGTTAACGTCGGCTCAACACGACTAATGGCCCAGGGTACGTAACGAGTATTACTATTGCCATACATATCATGTATGACAACCTGCGTTATATAATTTCCCTCCGCCATGAAAGTAGTATCTATTGAACTTTTGAAATAATAGCCATTGTAAGTCTCACATGGCTCCTGGCCCCCAAAGACAGTCTTATAGAGATTCGATCCACAAATATAAGAAAGGGATAAATAATCAGAGGGGACAGAATCTGTCGTTTTAACACCAGATGAAAGCTGATAGAAATCAGCATGGCTGACTGCAGATTCATCCCAGGGGTCGGCACGAAAGTGCGCTTTCTCTGTAGATGAACTATATGTCACCCTCGGTTTTCTTAAATTCTTGCTTGCAACTTCAAATAGCGGTTTTCGAACGTCAACACGAGCTTCCGCTTTGGTAACATTTTTATACTCATCCTCAACTTCCACAGTCAGTTTTAGCGAAAATCCCGCTATATCACTTTTTGGAAATTCTAGGTTTACGGGGGACGGGAGGGACGTAAGAAGAACTAATGGGTTTGCGGGATCCATGCCCTCGGGCTCATAAGCATAGGATGTTTCCGTGTAAGGATGCCCGTTTTTATCTTCGCCCTGTAGAACATAGGTTAGCTTCCTTATGTCATAGAGCTCAGGATGAGCGAAGTCGACCGGAATGGTAAGGGTGCCGGCAGGGTAAACGTGGGGGATTGGGACATTGAGAGTTACCTCCGGTCCGGTGCGGAGGGCGGGATCGCCGATATTGACAGCAGCGAAGGCGTCTTCTACAGCTTTGTAAGCAGGTGAGAACTTACCATAAAGTTCTTCAGTTGCACGCAAGCAGTCTATTCGCAAATCACTAAATGTATCATTAGGCAGCGTGTAATCCTGGATAGTCTTATACCAAATTTTAGCCGCAGCGGTCATTCCGATGCCATCAAATCCAGCCGGCACCCGAGTGCTCGCCCATGCCACAAGTAACGGGTGGTATTTATAAGCGCCCATACTAAGGAAATAGAACATACGGCTGATCGGACCCGAGGCATCGTGGGGGTCCTTGCCAGCTAAAGGAGAGTTACTTCCCTCTGTAACGTCCGGCATCTCTATGAATTGGCCCCTCTTGTCTGGGTAGTACAGGACGCGGATTGGTGCTCCCGACTTTCCACCCATATGCCAGTCTCCACCAAAATCTGGGATAGAGGTTGGATATCTAGACCATACGTGTGATTTCGAATACTCAGATTCATAGTACTCAGCAAGAACCCCCCAGATGTCTGCATTGGCCTCGCTTATTCCGCCAAATTCGCCACTATTGATTCCGCTGTGATATTGATCTAGTTGTAAGGCATTGGTTCCACCCATCACATCAAACTGAAAGAGGCCATGTCCCAACTCGTGTGCGACTAAGTCAGTTTCTGTCCACTGCAGCCTTCCCAATCGAGGAGTCGCAATGGCGAACATTTGATTATATTCATGCCAGTATGCGTTTACTGAAAACTTATCCCATTCTTTCAAATGCACAAAGGCGACAATACTAGAATCGTTATCGTCGTAACTCCTTCGGTTAAACACCGCTTTCCACATGTCGTAAACGAGTGTGATGTTGTACATGACATCGACTGCTGCAGTTTGGGCGGACCGTGAATTCCATTCCTCATTCGTTGAAGCCCAACCGGGGTCCGTAAAATTGAGGTTACCCTCTTCGAGGTCCTCATCGCTAAATCCCCATTCGTTATCAGTGCTCGTAAAGTTCCCATCTGATGAACCTATGAGCGCAAAGAAGGTGGCTCCTGTATCAGGTTCTTTGCCCTTGGCGTTCACGACGATATTGCCTCCCGAGTAGGAGCTTGGTGCATGCCCATTTCCTCTAGATGGGTCTGAAAGAACCCAATTTATTTCACCTCCTGATATCGTTTTTGAAACACTGGGAACATTTACTTTACGGACGTACTGACTTCTACCATTTCGCGACAACTTAGGGTCGATTGCGACACCTGCATCAGTTACAGCCGGTGCCACAGGACTAGGGGGACCGGCCCTAAGCACGGTATCTGCTTTGGCAACAAAGGCACCACTGTGGGCGTCAACTCGAATCGCCCAGCTGTGAAAGCCGGTAACTGACTTGCTCTCATCGATAATTACCACGTACTGCAAGGAGTAGCTTTTAACGCGATAGGCCATGTCGGCAACGTTGAGGGTCTCTTTGCCGACTGCATTTGGAAGCACGTAACGCTCCTTCTGAACAGCTAGAAGTAAGGATGTATTTCGCATCTGTACTGTTGCGTTCTTCCCAAGATAACGGAGCGCTACGGTTTCCGCGTCACTCTGAGATATGGTCGGATTCATGTCCACTTGCGCGAGTAGAGTATTATCAACCACGCGCTTTGACGTGTAGGAAATCAATCCTTCCTCATTGGTATGCACTTTCCAAAATGCCTCTTCAACAGGAACGCCTTTATACGCCAGTGAAAGCTGGGTGACTGTACGACCATATGGGTTAACGGCAGATCTTAGTACGGTCAGCTCTGTGTCGTTTGAGGCGTTCAGCTTCGACTCTAGGCTCACACGCGCAGCTTCACCCCGTTCGGGAAGGAGTGCACGAAGCCTCTTGATTGTGTCGGAATCTGGTCGCTGAAGAAGCACTGGGAATTTGGGTTCTTTCTCACCAATCGCAGTAGACTGCTCTTTGGAGGTGCTTTTCAGAGCCATATCTTGCCGTTCTGTACAACCCGACAAATAAAACAATATGGTAAACAAAAGAAGAGCATAACCATATTCAATATTCCATTTAGTCATGAACATTCCTAACCTTTTAAATAAAATTTGAGTCCATTACTCAGGATCCGCATCAAAATATTGGCGAGCCCCGCAAGCTGTCGGTAAGCGGTTCGTCTAACTTTAGGCAACATTATCATACGCCGTTTTTAGCTGGAACGGGAAGGATGAATGGGGTCAGGTTGATATAAGATGCTCCGTGTATGCTAATATCATTCCCGTGAGTAGACCCATAAGAATTGGCAAAAAGGGCGGATAGTTTAGCGCCAAAGACCCTGGCTTCGAATCTAGACCTGACCCTAACGCGATGTGCTAACGCGATGACCCTAACGCGATGACCCTAACGCGCTCTGTACGATTTAATAGTGCTTTAAGTCCGAAAGTATCAGATCGCGTGTGAACCCATACAGCTCAGAAACTCATACAAATTACTCCGACACTTCCTGCTCAGGAGAAACAGGAATCGCGCAGATGCGCACTGTTTTCACAGCTTGATTCTTCGTTTGCATAATTTCCATTGGATAACCAACAATATTAACGCCCGTTCCGGCTTCTGGAATGTCTTGTAAATATTCCAGAATCAGGCCGTTCAGGGTTTTCGGGCCATTCAGTGGAAACTGTAAATCCAGTTTACGATTCAGATCCCGCAGTAATGTGCTGCCTTCAACGATAATGCTGCCATCTTCCTGTTTCAGGAAAGTGGTGGATTGTGTCGGTGCCAGGGTTGTGAATTCGCCGATAATTTCTTCCAGAATATCTTCTATTGTTACCAGCCCCAGCCATTCGCCATATTCATCGACCACCAGACCCACTCTTATTTGTTGTTCCTGAAATAACTGTAATTGTGAAAACAGAGGCGTGCCGGATGGAATAAAGTACGGTTCGCGCATTGCGGTTTCAAGTATTTCTGCGGTTATTTTGCCGCTTTGCATCAGGTTCAATATCTTGCGCACATGAACCATTCCGACGATGTTGTCCATTCGTTCGCGGTATATCGGCAGGCGGGTATGATGACAAGTCAACAGTTGCGCATGGATAACATCATCCTCTGCATTCAGGTCGATGGCTTCAATCTGACTGCGTGGCACGATCACATCATCAACGGTTACGGTTTCCAGATCAAACAGGTTCAATAACATACTCTGATGTTTCTTCTGGATGAAATGCCCACCTTCCAGCACCAGTGTTTTAAGCTCTTCCGTACTGATTTTTTGCTCTATCTCTCCTTGCTTAGGCTTTAATCGCAAAATAATTAAGAGCCCATTTACAAAAAGATTCACAAACCAGACAACCGGATAGAAAATCTTTAATAAGGGCGTCAGCACATAGCTGGCCGCTAATGCAATGCGTTCAGGATAGGTTGCAGCGATGACTTTTGGCGTAATTTCGCTAAATAGTAAGATGGCAAATGTAACCAGGACGGTGCCAATAAGCAAGGCCATTTCATTCTGACCAAAATAAGTCGCAATGATCACCGCTACGAGTGTCGCTGAAGCAGTATTCAGTAAATTATTTCCAAGTAAAATGACGCCTAGCAATCGATCTGTTTTGTCTAATAGTTTAGTCGTCAAACGCGCACCGCGATGGCCTTGCTTGGCAAGATGTTTCAGGCGATAACGGTTAATCGCCATCATACTGGTTTCAGATAAGGAAAAAAATCCTGAAAGAATCAATAAAAATAACAATGCAATAAGCATCATATGTAAGGGTATGTTTTCCAAGAAACACCTTTATAAAGGATTAAAAATGTTTATATCTTTGATGCCGCAGAAAAGAGACATTGATATGGTGATTGCACCTATTTTTAAAACAAGCCAACCAAAGAAGAAAAAATGGAGTGTTTTTTATCATATACAACAGATGAATCTAAGAATAATTAACAAGTCAGCATAAAGCAAGGAAGCCCCGATTTATTAATGAATCATTGTCCGATGACTAAAATTTTCTATCTCTTCGTTGTGAATCTTAATCTGAAAAATTTTATCTCATCATTCATGTGCTCAGAATAAACTGGTATTCTCCTAAAAAAAAAATTTTACCATTAAATTATAGGTGCCAAATGAATACTCGATTATTTAAACAACAATTGATTTCGCAATAATAGTGATGGCACATATACAGAAGTTGCAACGCACAAACTCTGAATTCAGCTGGGGTATTAGGCGTCACTTTTGCTGATTTTGATAACAACGGTGGCTTAGATCTTTATCAAACAGGCGCATTAATTCAAGTCAAGACTGGTAAAAACCGACAAATACTTGAAGTTCATGCTGGTAGTAGCCTTGCTTCATCAGAATCACCTTGGTCAACATTTGGTCTGGTAAAATACCACCGGGCAAAAATTAAAGTAACATGGTCATCAGGCTTGATATAAAAATCCCCCCATAATCTAGCTAATTGATTAGCTACACTTATTGAAGGAACGGGGAAAAGAGCCGGTAGCTAATAAAATAGATCGATAGAATCGATATTGAAAAAGGATAATCAAATGAAAAAACAGATCACAATAATGTTTGCTTTTTTTCTTGTGCCATTATTGGGCCATACGCAACAACCTAATATTAGCCAGGAGCAAATGCAACAAATGATGCAACAGGCACAGCAAATGCAAACTTGCATGGCTAATATTGATCAGCAAGCACTGATGGCATTAGGACAAAAGGCGCAAGCCATGGAATCAGAAATTAAATCGTTATGCCAAGCAAATAAGCGTAGTGAAGCACAAAGCACAGCCATTAAATTTGGACTGTCCATTTCTCAAGATGAAAACATCAAACTAGCAAGAGAATGTGGCGAAATGGCGCAAGGCATGCTGCCAAAAATGGATTTTCCTACCAGTGAAAAAGATTTTGAAGCGAGACATATTTGTGACGGTTATTAAAAATCTAGTCTTATCTGAAGACTAAGTACGCGATCATAAATATTTTAACAAAACTCGCTGATTATTACAGGGCTATGCCATTGGAAATATTAATAACTTTTGGACGGCTATGTGCTACATAAGCAACTCACTTAATCCGTCATTCCCGCATGTTCTTAGCGGGAATCCATTGCCAGTCTGGATTCCCGCTAGAAGCATGCGGGAATGACGAAACTTGTTACATTAAGAGTGTTAATTAGAGTCCGCTCAGAAACAATAACCATATAATTGCATGGAATATTTCGTAATATTTTGGTATAATAGTGCAAGCAAAACAGCCATTTACTCCCAAAAAGCTTGCACATGATCAGATACAAAAGCCAAAAACAACTCACCCTGGAAGGCTTCGAAACACCCTTTGAAGTAA
>JAJFJK010000162.1 GCA_021774075.1 Nitrosomonas sp.
CTGGCCGTTTTTTAGGCGGCTAAAGCGTAGTTTTCGTCGTTTGCGACTAAAGTTTTTCAGATGGATTTACGAGGTAGCCTGATCCTCGGTATGCCCTGCGCTGCTTTGCAACCCACGTCGAAGCCAAGTCGTCCCCGGTAATCTTTGTGGCAGTGATGAGATGGTGACAGAACTGAAAAGTTCAACCGCCATCTACAGTTATTATTCTAACATCTAGAGATAGCTAAGCAAGTCTTGTGGATGATCGATCAGATATTTCGCGCCCCAGGTTTCCGGTGGTTGGTCATTGCCCAGGTAACCATAACCGGCAATAATCGGCAGCATACCGGCGGCCAGGCTGGCCTCGACATCGCGCAGGTCATCACCCAGATAGATGCATTCTGATGGTGCAATCGCTATTTTTTGGCTGGCTACCAGGAGTGGTTCGGGGTGTGGTTTGGTATGCGCGGTTTCATCACCACAAACAACGCAGGCAGATCGTTGTTGTAGGCCAAGTTGTTTCATCAGTGGGTGAGTAAAACGCGCGGGTTTATTGGTAACAATGCCCCACGGTAAATTACGAGCATCAAGTTGATCCAGCAGTTCAGCCATGCCGGGAAATAAGCAGGTGTCCTGACACAGGCGCTGCGTGTAAAAATCAAGAAATTCGTCCCGCATTTGCTCAAAGCCGTTATCCCCGGGTTTGATGTTAAAGCCAAGACCAAGCAGTCCACGTGTACCGGCTGATGCCTGGGTACGGATTTGCTCGATGGGTAATGGGTCCAAATTACGATCAATACGCTGCCGATTCAGCGCATGACCCAGGTCTGGGGCGGTATCGGCAACCGTTCCATCAAAATCAAGCAAAATGGCTTTAATCATTGTATGAATTTTGTATTGGAGCGGTAGTGATTAACGGCGATAATGCATGATGTAATTGACGCTGGAATCGCTTTCCAGGGCATAAACTTTGGTGAACGGATTGTATGTCATGCCAATCAGTTTTTCATCTGTAAGCTTTGCATTGCGTGCCATGCGGGCAAGCTCGGAGGGTTTGATGAATTTAGTGTATTCATGCGTGCCGCGTGGCAGCATTTTTAAAACATATTCTGCGCCAATAATGGCAAACAGGTAAGATTTCGGGTTACGGTTAATGGTGGAGAAGAAAACCCAGCCATCGGGCTTGGCGAGTTGAGCGCATGATTGAATAACGCTCATTGGGTCAGGAACATGTTCCAGCATTTCCATGCAGGTGACAATGTCGTAGTGTTGCGGTTGCTCGCTGGCTAATGATTCCACTGTGATTTTGCGGTAATCAACTTGATGCCCGCTTTCTAGCAAGTGTAGTTTGGCGACTTTCAATGCTTTGTCACTGAGGTCTATGCCGGTGACATTTGCGCCACGCGTGGCCATGCCTTCGGACAGGATGCCGCCGCCACAACCGACATCAAGGATTGTTTTTCCTTCCAGCCCGGCTAAATCATCAATATAGTCCATACGTAACGGATTTATCTCATGCAGTGGTTTGAATTCACTGTTGGGGTCCCACCAACGATGTGCCAGTTGACTGAATTTCTCAAGCTCTAGTGGATCAGCATTGATACCATCGTTTTCCATAGTTTATTCCTCAATTCCTTTGCGCTTTATCTTCGCTAAGTTGCATCAATACGTTCATGCCAGTAGGCAGCGCGATTTTGTAATTCAAATGTGTCCAGGGTGGTTAATTGTTTATCTTGCAGCAACATTCTACCATTTACCCAAACATGACTCACCTGTTCGCGTCCCGCTGCGTATACCAAGTGTGAAATGGGGTCGTAGCAAGGGGATAAATTTAGATCTGAAAAATCAATGGCGGTAATGTCGGCAGCTTTGCCAATTGCTAATGAACCGGTGATTTCTCCAAGGCCTAGTGCTTTGGCGCCATTCAGCGTGGCCATTTCAAGTGCTTGATGGGCTGGCAGGGCGTCTGCTTGGCCACTAACCGCTTTAGCAAGTAGGGCGCTAAGTCGCATTTCTTCAAACATATCGAGACGGTTGTTGCTGGCAGCGCTGTCAGTCCCGATACCCACATTGACACCTTGATTTAATAATGCCGCAATTGGCGCAAAGCCACTGGCAAGCTTCATGTTTGAGGATGGACAGTGTGCCACATTACAGCCTTGTTGATGCATGAGTTTGATCTCATGGTCAGTCAGATGCACCATATGTACCGCGATCAGATTTGGGCCGAGTAAGCCTAACCGATGCAAACGTTCAATTGGGCGCATACCGTTTGATTCTATACTGCGGTTAATTTCATCTTCAATTTCGTGTATATGAATGTGGATTGGTGCATCAATCTGTTCGGCATAGGTGAGAATGTTGGTAAACGCCTTGTCACTAACCGTATAGGGCGCATGCGGCGCGAAACAGAATGTCAGCAGTGGGTGGGGATGATATTGATCGCGTAGCGCCAAGCCCTTGGCCAGATAGTCATCGGCGTCACTGGCATAAGCTGTTGGGAAATCAATGACGATCATGCCAATAGCCGCGCGCATTCCAGCTTTAAGCGTCGCTTCAGCGCATGCTTCCGGGAAAAAATACATGTCGTTAAAACAGGTAATGCCACCTCTGATCATTTCAGCACAGGCGAGCAGGGTGCCGTCTGTCACAAAACCGGCATTAACATGCTGGCGCTCAGTAGGCCAGATATGATTGTTGAGCCACTCCATTAACGGTAAATCGTCGGCTAACCCACGCATTAATGACATGGCGGCATGCGTGTGTAAATTAATTAAACCCGGAATAAGAACGTGATCATTCAGGCGTATAACTTGCTGTGCTTTGAAATGAGTGCGCGCATCAGCAATTGGTAGAATGCTTTTGATTATTCCTTTATCAATTGCGATGGCGTGGTCATATAGAACGGTTGTAGCCGGTTCTACCGGAATAATCCAGCGTGCTTCTAGTAATGTGTCAATTTTAGTTAGGGTGTGCATAGGTCAATGAAGCAGAAAAAAAGCCCTGCAAAGTTGCAGGGCTTTTTTTGAATAACAGGGGCGCCAGTGAATTATCTGGTGCCTGCGACTTCTATTTCAACACGGCGATCAGGTGCCAAACAATCTTTAAGTGCTTGGCCGCCACCTGTACAAGAACCACCGGTTACAGGATTGGCTTCACCCTTGCCGTCTGTAAATATACGATTGGCATCAATGCCTCTTGACATCAAATGTGATTTTACTGACTCGGCGCGTCGTAAAGACAGTCCCTGGTTGTAGTCAGGGGAACCAATGCGGTCAGCGTAACCAACAGCAATGATCAGGTCATATTCAACACCTTGTAGACCATTTACAAATTCGTTGAGTGCTTGCTCACCCTGTGGTTTGAGTCTTGAGCTGTCAAAATCAAACAGTGCGTCAGCAGAGAATGTAAGTTTTTCCGGTGCTGTTGGTGCAGGTGCTACTGCAGCAACAACCTCAGGTTGTTTAACCAAATCTGGATCACATTCAAGAATGGCCATGGCAGGTGTCCAATAATTGGTGCGCCAGCAATGCCCACCTAAACTGGATGTGCTGCGCCATACCGTACCACGATCATCCACGCCATATGCTTCAGCTTTATCTGCGTCATGCTCATGTGGTTCACCGGTTTCATGTGCCAAGGCTGTGCCAGCGAAGAACAATGCTGGTAATAGAATCATTCCAATAAGGCTTTTTTTGGCTGACATTTTTTTCATGCTGTTATCCTTTTGTGTGAAAACTTCAGTTCTAGATTATCCGTTACGTGTGCAAATAACTGTCCCGCCGTTCCTGTGGATTGCTTTACCCAAATATCGATGCGTTGGAGATTATGAGATTATATTCTGAGTTTTGTCAAATTAGCGTACATAGCGTGTTGTTTATTTACAACATTTTATATGGGTAAGGACGGTGTATTAATTTCAAGATATTTCAAATGCGACAGGTACACATTGTTGTTATAAAACAGCGAGATTACTTTTATAATAGCAACGAGGCAGAAGGTTCGTTGAGGGGAGCAAGAATTCAAATCAGATCACTACTGTTGTAAAAATAGAATGACTATTCGATTTATAAGCTTTTGCGGTACTATCAGTTAAAATAAACCCTTTTGCGAGCCTATGTATGACTGAGACGGCACAAACTGCATCAATAACCTTGTCAGTACAGAATTTGTCGCGGTGTTATGGCAATCAGACGGTTGTGCATGACGTTAATTTGCAATTAATGCAGGGTGAAGTATTGGGCTTGCTGGGACCCAATGGTGCAGGCAAGACGACCACAATGCAGATGTTGACCGGGAATTTGGCGCCAAGTGCCGGTTGCATTAAGGTTTGTGGAGTGGATTTGTTCGAGAAGCCACGTGACGCTAAAGCTCATTTGGGTTATTTGCCTGAGATACCGCCGCTTTATCAAGAAATGACGGTTGATGAATTTTTACGATTTGTTGCCAAATTACATCAGCTAGATAGTCAGAAGATACCGGCAGCATTGGATAGTGCCAAACAGCGCTGTGGGTTACAAGCGCGCGGCGGACATTTGATCAATACGCTATCAAAAGGTTATCAACAACGTGTTGGTATTGCGCAAGCCATTATCCACAATCCAGACATCATTATTCTTGACGAGCCGACTGTGGGCCTTGATCCAAATCAAATTCGTGAAATTCGTGAGTTGATACGGGAACTGGGGACGAGCAGCAGCGTGATTCTTTCAACCCATATTTTGTCTGAGGTCGAGAGTGTTTGTGATCGGGTGAATATAATGCACCACGGCCATTTGGTTTTGGATGAAACCTTAGCAGGACTTAAAGAAAAAGATAAAAGTCTGGATACCATTTTTGCGCAGCTTACTGTTAACAGCGCATAGTTGGGGCCAATCTGAGATGATCTTTACCATTGCTTATAAAGAACTGAAGGTGTTGTTTTGTTCTCCGCTCGCCTGGATATTGCTGGCCTTGATTCATTTGGTATTAACATGGGTTTTTCTGGGCCGTTTGGATGCATTTTTAGAAATACAACCGCAGTTAATGCAAATCGCCAATCCGCCAGGAATTACAGAAATTATTATTACGCCGGTATTTGCCATGGCTGCCATTGTATTGCTGATGGTTACGCCACTATTAACCATGCGCCTTGTCGCAGAGGAGCGTCGCAATCATACCTGGACATTGTTGATTTCTGCACCCATCTCTATAACGGCTATCATTTTGGGGAAATTTCTCGCATTAATGGTTTTCTTTTTGGTCGTAATTTGTTTGATTCTGGCATTGTGCGTTTCTTTACTGGCGGGTGGCACGCTTGATTTTGGTTTGTTATTGAGTGGCGCTGTTGGTTTGTTCCTGCTTGCCGCTTGTTATGCCGCATTGGGGCTATATGTTTCCAGTTTAACGGCTCAGCCGGTGATTGCGGCTATTGGCGCATTGGGGATATTACTGGGATTCTGGATAATAGATTTGATTGCGGGTGATATTGACGGATGGATTCATTATTTCTCGTTGTTAAAACATTTTGAGCAATTCAATTATGGCTTGATTGATACATTGAGCATGGCTTATTTTATTTTGTTTGTGTTTACTTTCCTGGTGTTAACGATTCGCCGAGTGGATAATGAGCGATTGCGGGCATGAGCTTAAGTTGTTACAAAAACGTTGTTGATAAATTTAAGGAAGAATAGCCATAATGGCTATTTTTTTATGTGCTTTGGTTAGCCGTATCGCAAATACGACTTGCCCAGGCTGATGCATCAAGTTCCATAACTGTTAATTCACCCAGCTGCATGAAGCCAAGGTTCTCAAGTATTGATAAAACTTTGTCAAGTTCACCTTTTTCATTTGCTTCAACAAGGTCTAATTGCCTGCCTAAATAACCACGTCTTTGTAATAATGCCTCACCCATATCTTTTTGAATGCTTAATGTTTTAACTATTTGAGACATTTCAATACCAAGTAACGTATCTAACAACGATAATGTGCCAACCATAAAAGCACGATCCTGGTGGTTTTTATCGTGGGGCCGATCTACCATAGCAATAGACTCCATCAGTTTGCCGCGCACTGCAGCAGTTTGCATTAAGGCATTTGCCGCGCCGCCTTCTTTCTGATTGGCTGTATAAAGTAATAATTGAACCCACCTCTGCAATTGTTTTCGACCAAGTATCATAATTGCACGTTTAATAGAATTGATGGTTCTTGGTGTGCCAGAAGCTGCTGAATTAACCATTCGTAGCAGGTTGTAACTTAGACTTGGCTGAAATTTGAGCTCATTTTCAATTTCAGACGCATCAGTATCTCTAACAACAAGTAATAATATTTTTAATAGTGCTAATTTAGATGGGTCAACACGTTTACCTGACATGATTTCAGGTTTTGCAAAATAAAAACCTTGCAGCATTTGAAAATTTAGTGCTATACATTCATTTGCCATATCCCGGCTTTCAACTTTTTCTGCCAGCAGAAGCACGGGCCAGCGCCTTAATTCTTTAATAGTTTTGTTTAATGTGTCTTTATCTAAAATATTAACGTCTATTCTTACTACATTAACCACGGGTAACAATTGTTCGTATTTATCGAAAAGTTTGTCCACATTGGCAATTGCAAATTGGTAACCCTTTTGTTTGAGTTCTATACAGCGTTGAATGATTTTTTCGGTAATTTCTAGACTTCTAAGAATCTCCAAAACAACATGATTTTTTGGAAGTAAACAAATGGCATCGCTCATCAACAGTTCAGCATCAACTTTAATAAATCCACGTCGATCTCCAAATACATTTTCTATGCCTAATTGCCCATAGGTATCAATGATTACATTGGCAGAAGCTGAAGAATTATCGGTAATATTGACGTTAGCATGATTGCCTGAACGAAAAAGGAGTTCATAAGCAACTAAGTTTTGATTGCGATCAAGTATAGGTAACTTACCTAGAAAAACTTCATTCATTATTTCCCCCAAGCATTTCGTAAAACATGTTTTATGCTGTACATTATCGACCTAAACAAGGCAAATCTAAATCAAGAAACTAACGATATTATTGCTTTAATTAAAGCACTTTGTTTTTCTGTGTCAAAAGTGAAGGCTGGTTTGAATGGTTACAACTCATAAAAAACTCTTTCGAATATAGCTATGCAAAATGCGATTTTTGTTGTTTTAATACTACTATGCGTTTTTTTGCTTGGGTTTCTGGCATTAGAAACACGCGTGCAATGGGATGTGAGTCAGAATGGCCGTAATAGCCTTAGTCAGGCAAGCTTGCAAACGCTGCAAAATTTACATGGCCCTGTGCAGGTTACCGCTTATGCTACACAGCAACATGCACAATTTGGGGATTTACGTAAAATTATTAGCGAATTTACTGTGTTGTATCAGCGCATCAAGCCGGATCTATCATTGACCTTTGTTGATCCAACGGAACAACCCAAACTGGCGCAGGAAGCTGGCGTGCAAGTGAATGGTGAGATGGTTATTACTTATAATCAAAGGCGTGAGCATCTGACAACCATCAACGAACAAGCATTCACCAATGTATTGATGCGACTTGCACGCGCTGAAGATAAGCTGATTATGGCACTGAACGGCCATGGGGAGCGCAGCTTGAATGGCATGGCCAATTATGATTTAGGTGAGTTTGGTAAGCAATTAAGCACCAATGGTTTTAACAGCCAGGGGCTTAATCTCGCTATTGTTCAAAATGTTCCTGCAAATGCCAACATGCTATTGATTGCTTCACCACAAACTGATTTGCTGGCTGGAGAAGTTGATAAGTTACTGCAATATATTGAGCGCGGCGGCAACTTGTTATGGCTGGTTGATCAGGAGTCATTACGTGGTTTGTTGCCACTTACTGAGAAACTGCGCTTGACGATGACGCCCGGCACAGTGGTGGACCCCCAGGCAGAGCAACTTAAAGCACCGGTTACGTTTGCATTAGGTGCGAGTTATGGACAACATGCGACCACCCATAATTTTGATCTTATTACGGTGTTTCCTTTTGCACGACAAATTACACTGAATGAAAATGAAGAATGGCGTGGTGTTTCGCTGGTTGAAGTAGCACCACAAGGGTGGGTGGAAACAGGTGATCTGGATGATGATGAAATAACATATGATCAGGCTGAGGATGTGGCTGGTCCTATTAGCGTTGCTGCGGCACTAACCCGTATGATCAATGATCGCGAACAACGTGTGGTGGTGGTGGGCAGCGGGCATTTTCTTGCCAATGCTTATGTGGGTAATGGGGGTAATCTTGATCTCGGAATTAACCTGGTAAATTGGTTGGTGGGCGATGAAGACCTCATTACCATTCAAACGCGTGCGACACTTGATAGCAATTTGATGTTAAGTGAAACAGCCCTAACGGCAATCGTTGTATGTTTTCTCATTGTAATGCCGGTGATCTTGCTTGCAAGCGGGTTTATTATCCGCTGGCGTCGTTTAAGGCGAAAAGATCAATAATGACTTACCATTCTCAACTCAATTGGATTATGTTGGTCACGGTCATTGGTTTGGCCATTTTTCTTTATTTAAGACCTGAAATTGAGGCGTTACAAGAATACAATGTTTCTATACACCCAATAGAAACGGTTGAAAATATCCGAATTATTCGGAATGAAAAAGAGATTAACTTAAAGTATTTGAATAACTATTGGCATTTAGTGAAACCAATTTTAGCCAGAGCAGATGAGAACAAAGTCAATCAAATGTTAGAGATTCTGTCTGCAAGCAGTAATAAAAATTTTCCATTAACAGAGCAAACGAATTTGGGTCTGGATCAACCGATTGTAGAGCTTTATATTGATGATGTTTATTTTGGGTTTGGAGGCTTGGCACCAACCACAAATCTGCAATATCTGATAACCGATAATAATATTTATTTGGTGTCATCGCGCTACGCCATACGGCTGCCTGTAAACCCTCTGGAATTGATTAGTCCCAATTTATTGGCTACCGATGAAATCCCCGTTCGGTTTGAGATCAATGATTTAACTGTGCATCAACACAATGGGGTCTGGGATATGGTTTCTCCAAATCCAGAAAAGGCGCTTAGCCAAGATGAATTAAAACATTGGGCGCACAATTGGCATGCTGTGAATGCTGCAACGGTTGTTTATCATTCGCGCCTGGATTCATCACTTATGGACAAAGACAAAGACAAGGAAAATAAAATCAAAATTAGCCTGCAAAGTGGGCAAGAGATTATTTTTGAGTTGCGGCAAAATGATATTGAAATGGTGCTGTTACGCGTTGATGAAGGTATTAGCTATCATTTGCCCATTGATATCGGAAAGCGCTTGCTGGCGCCCGGCGGCATTGAATCGGACAAAATGCTGTCTGCCAACTAGCACTCCTTCAACTTGATAATTACGGGTACAGTTAGCTTTTCAGCGTTACTGGCAAGGCAGGTCATGCTGGCAATGGTCATTCCCTTGTCAAATGACCTAACACCGCCAGTGGCGCTGAAAAGCTAACCCGCAGGGCGATCACAAGATGGCCCGTCACTGCGTTACAGCACTTGCCAAGGAAATAACCCTTGTCTGCGTGCTGTGCCTTGTTACGAAACATCTTGTGATCGCTGTACCCGTAAATATCAAGTTGAAGGAGTACTAGTGCCTGAGTTACCTGAAGTTGAAACAACAAAACGCGGTATTGCGCCGCATCTGCTGAATCAAATAATTGTACGGGTGGTGATTCGTAACTCAAAACTACGCTGGCCGATTGCAGACAACTTGCCGACTGTATTGACGGGTTTGCGTATTCAGGCGGTAACGCGCAGGGCTAAATATCTCTTGCTTGATTGCGGTGTAGGCACTTTGATTCTGCATCTGGGTATGTCAGGTAGTTTGCGCATACAATCAATGGAGCCGCCACAAAAACATGATCACTTCGATTTGCTACTGCGTAACCAAAAAACGCTACGCTTGAGGGATCCGCGCCGATTTGGTGCTGTACTATGGTATACAGGAGATATTCAACAACATCCATTATTGGTGAAACTTGGTCCCGAACCACTCGCGGATAGTTTTAATGCTCAACTGCTATTTGAAAAAACGCGTGGTAGACGCACTAATATCAAAGAAACAGTAATGAATAGTCATATCGTTGTAGGTGTTGGTAATATCTATGCGAATGAAGCATTGTTTCATGCAGGGATTAATCCAAAAACAGCAGCGGGTAGAATTGGCTTAAAACGTTATGAAAAACTGGTTCAGGCTATTCAGGAAACCTTGCAGCAGGCAATAGAGGCGGGTGGCAGCAGTTTGCGTGATTTTGTTAACAGTGATGGCAAGCCGGGGTATTTTCAGCAACAGTATTGGGTGTATGGGCGCAGTGGACAAGCCTGTCGGCAATGTGGTGGCGTGATCAAGCAAATCAAACAAGGACAACGTTCCAGTTTCTATTGCACACGCTGTCAGCGATAATCACATCAAACTTAATCATTTGGAATAGGCAATCAAGTAAAAGGCGCAATATGAAAATTACCTTTATAGGCGGTGGTAATATGGCTACCGCATTAATTAATGGCCTGATTCAGCAAGGTTATAAAGCTGCACAAATTTGCGTGGTGGAGATTAACGCTGAAAGCCGTACAAGAATACAGACCCAACTGGGTGTATCAGCAGTGGCTGAGCTTTCTAGCGGTGTTGCTGACAGTGATGTAATCGTGTTGGCTGTGAAGCCACAACAGTTGTTTGGGTTAACGCAGCAGCTGGCTGCATTGCTTGAGCAACAATTGGTGATTTCAATTGCGGCAGGCATTCAGGCAACTGATATTATGCGCTGGTTGGGTGGATATGCGCGTGTGATACGTGCCATGCCGAATACACCGTCATTAGTTGGTGCTGGCGTAACGGGGCTATATGCCGCACAGAATACCAGTGAACAAGACAAGCAATCTGCCGAGTCAATCCTAAGCGCGGTAGGTACAATACTTTGGGTCGACGACGAAGAAATGTTGCATGCTGTGACTGCAATTTCAGGCAGTGGTCCCGCTTATGTGTTTTATTTTATTGAATCCATGCAGCAGGCAGGGATAGAATTAGGCTTGACGCCTGATCAGGCAAGGCAATTAAGTTTGCAAACTTTTCATGGCGCAACAAAACTGGCTTGTGAGAGTGACGAGGATGCCGCAACATTACGTGCCCGAGTAACGTCGAAAGGGGGCACAACGCAGCAAGCGATTCAGAGCATGGAAAAAAATGACGTTAAGCTTAGTATCATTACAGCTGCACATGCGGCGAATGAACGCTCACGTGAATTGAGTGACGAATTTAGTAAATTATAAATTTTTCTGTTTATTTATTAGTTGGTGATTTTTCAATCATCAATTATTGCTTTTTGGGAATAACCTATGACCAGTCAGATCATGATTTTTCTTCTTAATACCATCCTGGGATTATTTTCCCTGGCTTTATTACTACGTTTTTATTTTCAGTTGTTACGCGTTCCGTTCTACCATTCAATATCCCAATTTCTTGTTGCGGTAACTGATTTTATCGTGCGTCCAGCACGTCGTGTCATTCCTGGTTGGGGTGGCATGGATCTCTCCACCTTAATATTGGCCTGGCTGGTTGAATGTGTCATGTTGACCAGTTTTTATTTGCTGCAGGGTTATAATTTCGGCACTAATTATGGTGGTGCAGCGGGTGTAATGGGTTTGTTGGGGATCATTGAAATTATCAAGATGACACTCTATATTGTGTTGATTACGATCATTGTACAAGCAGTCTTGTCCTGGGTTAATCCACATAGCCCATTAGCGCCTTTGTTGGATAGTTTTACCCGGCCTTTTTTGGGGGTTTTTCGTAGGATCATTCCACCCATCGCGAACGTCGATTTGTCACCACTATTTGCATTAATCCTGCTTCAATTGTTGCTCATGATGGTGGCTGGCGTACATATAGAAATCACGTCGATGCTTTATTAGTTGCGCTGATGTGTTGGCATCGCTATGACGATACGCATAATCTGGTTTTAACACTACATATTCAACCAGGTGCAAAAAGAACTGAAGCAGTTGGATTGCATGGCGATGCACTAAAAATAAAACTGGCTGCTGCACCGGTTGATGGTAAAGCCAATGCCGCATTACTAAAATTTATTGCAAAGTGTTTTGACGTGCCACTAAATCAAGTACTTTTAAAACAAGGGGATAAATCACGGCGCAAATTGCTCGTGGTTCAGAAATCGAGTCATGGCCCTGGTGTGCTGTTTAAGGAGTCGTAGGCCTTGTTAACTGGTTAGGTTTGGAATTTAATTTAGCCCGTTGAAATCAAATTAACTGCCATTACCTAATACATGAGGAAACAAGATGGAGCCTATTTTGTGGCGTCATGCCGAAGCTGTGAATGGTTTTCTGGATGCAGCGTAAACTGACCGACAATGGATTAAATCAGGCGCAAAAAATGGCTGCATGGCTAATAAGAGATTGCCGGAAAATACACTTGTAATCGGATGAGGTAGTATAAGCAGCATGTCACGTTTGATCCTGTTTAATAAACCCTATGGTGTTCTTTGCCAATTTACCGCTGAAGCGGGACATCAATCACTCAAAGATTTTATTCCGATTGCTAACTTTTATCCGGCGGGCAGGCTGGATGCGAATAGTGAAGGGCTGGTTTTGCTAACGGATGATGGCCGCCTGCAAAATAGAATCAGTGATCCCAAACATAAATTGCCTAAGACCTATTGGGTGCAAGTTGAAGGACAGCCTGATGAAGCGGCATTAAATAGGTTGCGTCACGGTATCGTATTGAAGGATTTTAAAACACAACCGGCAAAAGCTTGTTTAATTGATGAACCGAAAAATTTATGGCCGCGAACGCCACCGATACGTTTTCGTAAAAATATTCAGCCAGCTTGGCTGGAACTGATTATTCACGAAGGAAAAAATCGGCAGGTACGGCGTATGACAGCGGCAGTTTCATTTCCCACATTACGCTTGATTCGATATGCGATTGGTGACTATTGCTTGCAAGATATGGTGCCGGGTGAATGGCGTATGCTGGATTGTAATCTTTGAGGAAATTCGGAGGCATAATCTCTGTTTCCTTAAGATTGATATTCGATGTAGAATGCGGTTTTATCCAAAGATATGGATTTAAAGTAACTAGTTGACGCATATTAATTAATGCGTCTGTTGCATAAAGTGTTATTATATGCCATGTGTCAAATAGTGGCTGGCGCTAGGATTGTGATAATGATAAGTTTGAGCAAACAGGCTGCTATTTAGATTATTATGATATTAAAAGTTTTTATAGCACAAAGAATGTATTTGCAAATTTTAGTTTAAAATCTCATTTTGATTACTGTGGTTTTAAACCAGATGCTTGTATAAACTTTTATTCAAGCGTACCTGCCAGACGGGTGGGTTTTTAAAAGGATTGTAACTTATATGATTTCAGAATTTCTCAATTTGATCTCAGGTGTTTTCGATATGCCCTGGTGGGGATATATCGTTGTAACATTAGTTCTTACACATATTACCATTGCCTGTATTACGATTTACTTGCATCGTCATTCAGCGCATAGAGCGCTTGAGTTGCATGCGATACCTAGTCATTTTTTCCGTTTTTGGTTATGGATGACTACCGGCATGGAAACTAAGCAGTGGACCGCGATTCACCGTAAGCATCATGCTAAATGTGAAAGTGTGGATGACCCGCATAGTCCAGTTGTTCTTGGTATTTGGAAAGTTTTGTTGGAAGGTTCGGAGCTTTATCGAAAAGAAGCTAAGAACGAGGAAACAATGAAGCGGTACGGCTATGGCACACCTGACGACTGGATGGAACGCAATGTCTATTCTAAACATAGTGCACTGGGTGTTGCATTAATGATGGTTATTAATATACTTCTTTTTGGTCCAATTGGAATTACAATGTGGGCTGTCCAAATGATTTGGTCGCCAGTTATGGCAGCAGGTATCATCAATGGTGTGGGTCATTATTGGGGTTACCGTAATTTCCAGGCGGAAGATGCCAGCCGTAATGTTGTTCCTTGGGGTATTTTAATTGGTGGTGAAGAGTTACATAATAACCACCATGCTTTTGCAACATCCGCAAAACTTTCCAATAAATGGTATGAATTTGATATCGGCTGGATGTACATTCGTATACTGGAAATGATGGGTTTGGCTAAAGTAAAGAAGATTGCACCTAAATTGCGCCTGGATAAAAATAAGACCCAGTGTGATCTGGATACATTGCAAGCGGTTATTTCTCATCGCTATGAAGTGTTAGCCAAGTATTCAAAATCATTAAAGCTAACTTTTGCTAAAGAAGTAGAGCATTTAAAAGAAGTCACTGTACAACATGGTGTTGACAATCTGACCTTGAAGCGTTGGGTGTTGGCTGATTCAAAAACACTGCAAGAGCATGAGCGCGAGACATTAAGTCAGGTTCTGAGTAACACTAAAACGCTTGATACGGTTTACACCATGCGTGAAGAGCTTGCTGCAATTTGGCAACGTTCTACTGCAACTAAAGATGAATTGGTCAAGCAATTGGAAGACTGGTGTAAACGTGCAGAAGAAAGTGGTATTGAAGCACTCAAAACATTTTCTCAAAGACTACGTTGTTATGCGTAATGCTTAAGAAAAAGTAAGAATGTAAAGACATAAAAAAAACCCGCCACAATATTGTGGCGGGTTTTTTTTATGTTCTATTTCTTTCAACGATAAACTGCAAACTATTTTACTTAAGTTTTGTTTCTTTGTATTTCACATGCTTACGTGCAACTGGGTCAAATTTAGAAATCTCAAGCTTTTCCGGATTTGCACGTTTGTTCTTTGTGGTTGTGTAAAAATGTCCCGTTCCTGCTGAAGATTCAAGCTTTATCTTTTCACGCATTGTGACGACTCCTTAATAACGTCTCCTGTTACTTACTGCATACCCGATTGATTACTAGATGTTTTTGCCTTCTAAGCGCATTTTTGCTAATACCGCATCAATACCATTCTTGTCTATTGTGCGTAATGCCGCATTAGATAGTCGTAAGCTAACCCAACGGTTTTCACTTTCAACCCAGAATTTGCGGTTTTGTAAATTAGGCAGGAATCTACGCTTGTTTTTGTTGTTAGCGTGAGAAACATTATGGCCTGACATTGGCTTCTTGCCAGTTACTTCACATACTCGTGCCATGATAGCGCACTCCAGAATTCAGAAAAGAAAGGATTATATCCTGATTAATAGGATTTATTCAAATGTAAGTTCGTAAATTTCAATTAGTCGGCACTTCGTTAAATTAAATTATGTTCAGCAAATGAAAGTGTATCGCCATTAGCAATTATAAAGTGATCCAAAACTTTCACATCAATTAAAGCAAGTGCTTGTTTTAGTGAATGTGTGACTACTTTATCAGCGTGGCTTGGATCTGTTACACCAGATGGATGGTTATGAGCAAAAATCATGGCGGCAGCATTATGGTGTAATGCACGTTTTACGACTTCGCGTGGATAAACGCTGGTTTGTGTTAATGTGCCACTAAATAACTCTTCGGTACTAATGGTATGGTTTCGCGCGTCAAGGAAAATGCCAATGAAGACTTCATGTTGCTTGTTCGCTAGGCTTAAACGAAGAAAATCGCGTACTGATTTTGGTGAGTTTAATGCGTCACCATTTTTTAACGTTTCACCTAAAGCACGTCGAGACATTTCCAGTACAGCTTGTAATTGTGTATATTTTGCTATGCCTATTCCAGGTAGTTGACATAGGATGTCTTGGTTTGCGGCAAATAAGCTTGTTAGGCTTCCGAAATGCTTAATCAGATCCCTTGCCAGATCAACAGCAGTCTTGCCACTAATTCCTGTACGTAGAAAGATTGCAAGTAATTCAGTATCAGAGAGATTTTCAGCGCCTGATTTTAAAAGTTTCTCGCGCGGGCGTTCTGATTCGGGCCAGTCTGGAATAGCCATATGGGTTTGAAAAATAATTAAAAAGAATTATGCTTGAGTAATTCAAATGAAGCGGCATTTTGTTGCATCAAGTTGAGAAAATGCATGTAATTTTCTCATCGCAAGATGTTATTTTTACGGCATAACCCTGAATTCTCTGACGCTACAATAGCATATAATAAAAGCAGGAGCGTTTAAATATTATGAATGAATCATCTGGTGTAGCTTCTCTTGCAAAGAAACGCTTGTTGCTTGGTATTACTGGTGGTGTGGCTGCATATAAAGCAGCAGAATTGGCGCGTATTTTGACGCAAGCTGGCATTGATGTGCAAACAGTCATGACTGAGTCTGCTTGCCGTTTCGTAGGCCCGATAACATTTCAATCCCTAACAGGTAACCCTGTTTTCACCGACCTATGGACAACCAATGCGGATAATAATATGGCGCATATCAATCTGACACGAAATGTTGATGCCATTTTGGTTGCGCCGGCCAGTGCGGATTTTATAGCTAGAGTTGCCGGTGGTATGGCGGATGATTTGTTAGCAACGCTCTGTCTTGCGCGTGACTGTCCACTGATGCTTGCACCTGCGATGAATCGACAAATGTGGGAAAATCCGGCTACGCAACGTAATCTGAGTTTAGTGCAAAATGACGGCATAACTATCCACGGCCCAGCGAACGGAGAACAGGCTTGTGGTGAAATTGGTATGGGACGTATGCTGGAAACTTGTGAATTGGCGGCAGCCGTGCAAGCGGTATTGCAACCTAAATTATTGCAGGGTATAAATGTTTTGATTACCGCAGGCCCAACTTTTGAAGCTATTGATGCGGTGCGCGGCATTACAAATATCAGTTCCGGGAAAATGGGCTATGCTGTCGCTCGTGCGGCACTGGAGGCCGGCGCAAATGTTACGCTAATTTCCGGACCATCATGCTTAACTGCACCAGCTGTGGCTAAATTACTCAATGTGATGAGTGCTAGTGATATGTTCAATGCGGTTAAAAAAGAGATACAACATGCGCAAACAGATATTTTTATCAGTGTGGCAGCTGTCGCAGATTATCGTGCGGCCAAGGTCAGTAAACAGAAAATAAAGAAAACAGAAGATAAGCTCACTCTGCTTCTTGAACCGAACCCAGATATTCTAAGCTATGTATCAAATCTACCGGAACCACCATTTTGCGTTGGTTTTTCAGCGGAAACAGAAGAGCTTGAGAAAAATGCGCAAATAAAGCGTAAAAAGAAGAAATTGCCATTAATAGTTGCTAATTTGGCACAGGAAGCGATTGGTGCAGATGAAAGTGCATTGATCCTATTTGACGATGCAGGCAAACATTATTTGCCTAAAGCCTTAAAAATTGTGCAGGCACAGCATTTGATCAAACATATTTCATCATCTTATAAATAAAAGAATATTGGCAATAAATATGACAACCATTGATATAAAAATTATTGATACACGTTTGCAGGATCAACTGCCGGCTTATGCAACATTGGGTGCTGCAGGGCTGGATTTACGTGCCTGTATTGAGCAGCCTACGACGCTGAATCCGGGTGAAACAAGTCTTGTTCCAACCGGTATTGCAATGCATATCGCAGACCCAGGATTGGCAGCCATGATATTGCCACGATCAGGTCTGGGTCACAAACATGGCATAGTTTTGGGAAATCTTGTGGGCCTAATCGATTCAGATTATCAAGGACAAATTTTTGTTTCCTGCTGGAATCGTGGTCAGACACCGTTTGATCTAAATCCGATGGAACGTATAGCACAGTTAGTTGTGGTGCCAGTGGTGCAGGTCGGCTTTAACATTGTCGATGACTTTGACCAAAGTCATCGCGGTGATGGTGGTTTTGGCAGTACAGGAAAGCATTGATGCGATTGTTTGCAATAAGTTTGCTTTTGCTGCTAGCTAATAATTCTAATTCTATCTATGCAAACGAGCAACGATTTAACGAAGTTACTCTAGAAATATCGGGGTATGCGCTAACGGCAGAAGTTGCTAATACACAAGCATTACGTTCTCAAGGCTTAATGTATCGCGAATCATTGGAGGCCAATCGTGGCATGCTGTTTGTTTTTTCCAGACGTGGCTATTACAGCATGTGGATGAAAAATACATATATTGCATTAAGCGTGGCATTTATAGATGAAAACGGAATTATTCTTAATATAGCCGATATGCAACCGGAAACACTAACACCACATGAATCTGCGGACATAGCTAAATATGCACTTGAAGCGAACCTTGGCTGGTTCACAGAAAGAAAGATAGCGGCAGGAGCTAAAGTTTTTGGGTTGGAAAAATCGAATATTTCAGATTGAAGAAGGGGTAATTTATTCGTGAGAATATTTAAAGATCTTGTTTAACTTTTTCCTCAGGAGACATTCAGATGACGAAAGAAACCAATAAGCTGGATAAGATAATACGTGAAACACGCCAGAATGCAGAAAAACGAGCAAAGGGCTACAGAGAGCAAGCATTAAAACTGTTTCCATGGGTTTGTGGTCGTTGTGCTCGTGCCTTTGATCACAAAAATTTGCAATTATTGGAAGTGCATCACAAGAATAATAATCACGATGATAATCCGTCTGATGGGAGTAATTGGGAGTTACTGTGTACTTACTGCCACGAAAATGAACATTCAAAGCATAAAGATTCTTTGGGGCGAAATGATAGTGAGAGTGCTACAGAAGTAGCTACATATAGCCCTTTTGCCGATCTTAAGAACATGTTGAAGAAGTAAAAACTAAACATATTGCCATGTCAAAAATTTTGATTATAGCTGAGAGTAATTGATAAGCATTTTTGATGTTTTATTAGCAGGAAATTTTATGATCTTTTAGTTCCAACTAAAAAATTTTATAAATTTTTTTGAAATGTAGGTATCGTACTAACCTGCTGTTTATAAATATAATAATCAGAATGCCTAGAAAAACCCTTACAAGAATAAAGGAGATTTTATGACAAATGACTTGACTTTAATACCTAAGGTCGACTAGCCTGTTGAGTGTGGCGGATTTAAGCTATGAGAGGATGGTGTTTTTAGCTGAAATTGGTCACCGGAATTAGCAGTACTAATTAATTAGTATTAAGAAGTGGGTAGTAAAAGTAACAAGAACGAGAAGTAGTTTTTGATTAACAAGCAAGGAGAATAAACATGGCAACAACAATGGGAACATCAAGCGCTAGTTCAAGTGCTGATTATGATATGTCCTTGTGGTACGACTCCAAGTACTACAAGCTGGGCATGGGCACCATGCTGGCAGTAGCAATTTTCTGGATTTGGTATCAGCGTACATTTGCATACTCACATGGAATGGACTCCATGGAGCCTGAATTTGATCGTGTATGGATGGGCCTATGGCGCGTTCACATGACACTGATGCCATTATTTGCATTAGTAGCCTGGGGTTGGATTTTAAAGACCCGTGATACGAAAGATCAATTAGACAACTTAGATCCTAAGTTAGAAATTAAGCGTTATTTCTACTGGATGATGTGGTTGGGTGTATACCTGTTTGGTGTTTATTGGGGCGGAAGCTTCTTCACCGAGCAAGATGCCTCATGGCACCAAGTTATTATTCGTGACACCAGCTTCACACCAAGTCACGTAGTGGTATTTTATGGTTCATTCCCAATGTACATTGTATGTGGTGTATCTGCTTACTTGTACGCGATGACCCGTTTGCCACTGTATAGCCGTGGCACATCATTCCCACTGGTTATGGCGATTGCTGGACCGTTAATGATTCTGCCAAACGTTGGTTTGAACGAGTGGGGTCATGCATTCTGGTTCATGGAAGAACTATTCAGCGCACCGCTGCATTGGGGCTTCGTGATCTTGGGCTGGGCTGGGTTATTCTCAGGTGGCATTGCGGCACAGATTGTCACCCGTTACTCCAACTTGACAGACGTTATTTGGAATAACCAAAGCAAAGATATTCTCAATAACCGGATCGTTCCTTAATCTAGGCTATATTTGTCACTTTGGCATTTATGCTGGAGTGACAACGAGAGATTTGGCTAGCTTACGGTTAGGGAGAACAGACCGTAAGCTAGTGCAAGAAAAGCATTAAAAGAAAGCAAAGGAATCGTCATGTTTTCATATTTAATATCACACGAAACAAACGAAGGGAGGGTCTAGTGAGCAGAACAGACGAAATTATAGCAGCGGCAAAAATGCCGCCTGAAGCAGTCCGTATGTCTAGATACATTGATGCGGTTTATTTTCCAATTCTATGTATACTACTGGTCGGAACATTCCACATGCACTTCATGCTACTGGCAGGAGATTGGGATTTCTGGTTAGATTGGAAAGATCGTCAATGGTGGCCAGTTGTAACGCCAATCGTTGGCATTATGTATTGTTCAGCACTGATGTATTATTTATGGGTAAACTACCGTTTACCATTTGGAGCGACCTTGTGTATTGTTTGCCTGTTAATCGGTGAATGGTTAACACGCTACTGGGGCTTCTACTGGTGGTCACATTATCCAGTCAACTTTGTATTACCATCAACCATGATACCTGGTGCGTTGATGCTTGATACGATTCTGTTGTTAACCCGTAACTGGTTGATTACAGCATTACTTGGTGGCGGATTCTGGGGCTTGTTCTTCTACCCAGGCAACTGGCCTATTTTTGGGCCAACCCACTTGCCAATCGTTGTTGAAGGCGTATTGCTTTCAGTAGCTGATTACACAGGCTTCTTGTATGTACGAACAGGTACTCCGGAGTATGTGCGCTTGATTGAGCAAGGTTCATTACGTACCTTTGGTGGTCACACCACAGTTATTGCAGCGTTCTTCTCAGCCTTTGTATCCATGCTGATGTTCTGCGTATGGTGGTACTTTGGTAAGCTGTATTGCACCGCTTTCTACTATGTTAAAGGCGAAAGAGGCCGCATATCAATGAAGAAAGACGTTACAGCCTTTGGTGAAAAAGGCTTTGCACAGGGGATTAAATAATGAACATAAAAAGCATTTTTAAACTGGGCGTATTAGGCCTGTATGGCGCCGCAATTGGTGCTGCTTCACTGGCGGTCACGATGGTTGTTGACGTAGCACCTGCTGCGGCACACGGTGAGCGTTCACAAGAACCATTCCTGCGCATGCGTAGTATTCAGTGGTATGACATGAAGTGGGGGCCACAAACCACTAAAGTTAATGACATTGCCACCATGACAGGACGTTTTCACTTAGCGTCAGATTGGCCACGTGCGGTTGGCAAGCCTGAGCGTGCCTTCTTTAACGTAGGTAGCCCAAGCCCGGTGTTTGTACGTTTAAGCACCAAGTTGAACGGCGAGCCAACCTTCATTTCTGGGCCACTTGTAATTGGTCGTGACTATGAATTTGAAGTCAGACTGAAAGCGAGGATTCCAGGACGTCACCACATGCATGCTATGGTGAACGTTAAAGACGCAGGTCCTATTGCAGGTCCGGCCTCTTGGATGAACATTACTGGTAGCTGGGACGACTTCACCAACCCAATCACAACATTGACTGGTGAAACCATTGACTCAGAAACCTTTAACCTTGGTAATGGTTTATTTTGGCACGCATTATGGATGGGTCTGGGTTTATTCTGGATTGGCTACTTTGTAGCACGCCCAATGTTCTTGCCACGTAGCCGTGTTTTATTAGCGTATGGTGATGACCTTCTGTTAGATCCAATGGACAGAAAAGTTGGCTTAGGTGTTGCGATACTGACCTGTGCGATTGTATGGGGTGGATATCGTTATACAGAAAGCGTTCATCCTTACACTGTTCCGATTCAGGCTGGTGAGTCAAAAGTAGCACCATTGCCGATTGCACCGAATCCTGTTGCAATCAGAATCACACATGCTAACTATGACGTACCTGGACGTGCGCTGCGTATAACCATGGACATCACCAACAATGGTGATACCGCGGTAAACATTGGTGAATTCACCACAGCGGGTGTACGTTTTGTTAACCGATTAGGTCAAGAGCACCTTGATCCTGACTATCCAAGAGAACTGGTTGCGACTGGTTTAACCTTGGATGATGACTCAGGAATTCAGCCTGGTGAGACCCGTGAAGTTAACTTGGAAGCTAAAGACGCGTTATGGGAAGTACAGCGTTTGATGGCACTGTTGGGTGATCCAGAAAGCCGCTTTGGTGGTCTTCTGATGACCTGGGACGAGGAAGGAAATCGTCACATTAACAGTATTGCCGGCGCAGTTATCCCGGTCTTTACGAAGCTTTAAGCTTAGTTAGGCAACACATCACCGGTACACCACTGTCTTTTTAGACAGCCGGTGTACCGGTTTTTT
>JAJFJK010000163.1 GCA_021774075.1 Nitrosomonas sp.
GGAATGTGCCTTTTTATTTTGGTGGCACATCGCTGTTGATTATCGTGATTGTAACTATGGACTTTATGTCGCAAGTGCAATCACATGTGATGTCATCACAATATGACACTTTGTTAAAAAAGGCTAATCTCAAAGGTGGTAGTGGCTTACCAACTAGGTAAACTTAATATAAATGGCTAAAGAAGAAACAATTCAGATGCAGGGTGAAGTTCTCGAAACACTGCCAAATGCAACGTTTAGAGTTAAGCTGGAGAATGGACATATAGTATTGGGCCATATCTCCGGAAAAATGCGTATGCACTATATTAGGATATTGCCAGGAGATAAAGTAACAGTTGACTTGACGCCTTATGACTTAACCCGGGCAAGAATTACGTTTCGTGCTAAATAACCAACTAAAATAGTATTTATTTACAATGGCCGAATTAGAACTAAAATTTAATAAACAAGGATTCCTATCATGAAGGTAAGGGCGTCGGTAAAAAAGATTTGTAGGAATTGTAAAGTAATAAGAAGAAGTCGCGTTGTAAGAGTGATATGTAAAGACCCACGTCATAAGCAGCGTCAGGGTTGATTTTACTTTTATATACTACAAGAAATTTATAGGATAGATAGATGGCTCGTATTGCTGGTGTAAACATACCCAATCACCAACACGTTAAAATTGCACTCACTGCAATTTATGGTATTGGAAATTCATGTTCTAAAGAAATCTGCAAGACTGTTGGTATTGACGGTGATATTAAATTAAAAGACCTGTCTGATAGCCAAATTGAGCAGTTACGTGATCATGTTTCCAAGATGACTATTGAAGGTGATTTGCGCCGTGAAGTGTCCATGAACATCAAGAGATTGATGGATTTGGGTTGCTATCGTGGACTAAGACACCGCCGTGGACTACCTCTAAGAGGTCAGCGTACACGCACAAATGCGCGTACACGTAAAGGTCCACGCAAAGCAATACGTTCGAGATAATGTCCTGAAATAATGTTAAATATTTCAAAAGGAATTAAAATTACATGGTAAAAGCAACTTCTCGCGCAAGAAAAAAGATCAAAAAAAATGTATCTGAAGGAATTGCACATATACATGCATCTTTTAATAATACAATTGTTACTATAACTGACCGACAAGGTAATGCATTGTCGTGGGCAACATCCGGTGGCGCTGGATTCAAAGGCTCACGTAAGAGTACGCCTTTTGCAGCACAAGTTGCTGCTGAAATAGCCAGTAAAGTAGCGATTGAATGTGGTGTAAAAAACTTAGAAGTGCGTATCAAAGGCCCTGGACCTGGTAGGGACTCTGCTGTTAGAGCGCTGAATGCTGCAGGTTTTAAAATTTCAAGTATATCTGATGTAACACCTGTGCCGCACAACGGTTGTCGACCACCAAAAAAACGTCGTATTTAAGGAGATTGTATTGGCTAGGAATCTTGAACCAAAATGTAGACAATGCCGGCGAGAAGGTGAAAAACTCTTCTTGAAAGGTGAGAAGTGTTTTACAGATAAATGTGCTATTGAGAGAAGAGGCTATCCGCCAGGACAGCACGGTCAAAAGAAAGCGCGTTTATCCGATTATGGTGTTCAGCTTCGTGAAAAGCAAAAAATTAGACGCATATATGGTGTACTTGAAAAGCAATTTAGAAATATTTACAAGGCGGCAGATAATTTACGTGGTGTGACTGGCGATAATTTGTTGCAACTACTTGAAAGTCGACTTGATAATGTTGCCTTTCAGATGGGCTTTGGTGCATCTAGATCTGAGGCGCGTCAAATTGTAAAGCACAACAGTATTATTGTTAATGGTCAGCGTGTTAATATTCCTTCCTATATTGTCAAAGCAGGTGATGTGATTGAAATAGCTGAGAATTCAAAAAAACAATTGCGTATTAAATCAGCCATAGAAGCTGCTGATAATCGAACCTTTCCTACTTGGATTGAAATGGACATTAAAGGAATGAAAGGTACTTATAAATCCAAACCTGAACGTTCTGACCTATCATCTACTATTAATGAATCTTTAGTAGTTGAATTATATTCCAAGTAATTAATTTACAATATTTTGGCTAGCTTTTATGCTAAAGGACATTACTATGCAAGGTAATGAATTATTAACACCACGTATTATTGATGTTCAAAATATCTCTCCGTTACATGCTAAAGTGGTTATGGAGCCTTTCGAGAGAGGTTATGGTCATACTTTAGGTAATGCTTTACGCAGAATCCTATTGTCTTCCATGACTGGATATGCGCCTACAGAAGTTAAAATCGCTGGCGTTGTACACGAATACTCTGCGCTTGATGGTGTGCAGGAAGACATTGTCGACATATTACTTAATATCAAAGGTATTGTTTTAAAGTTGCATAATAACGATGAAGCAATACTAACACTACAAAAATCCGGAAAAGGGGTAGTGACAGCTGGAGATATTTCTGATAGTCATGATGTTGAAATAATGAATCCCGATCACGTTATCGCACATTTAACTTCAGGTGGTGAACTGGATTTACAATTGAAAGTTGAGAAAGGGCGTGGCTATGTACCTGCAACTTTAAGAAAAAACAATGAATCTGACAAGAGCATTGGAACTATATTATTAGATTCTTCATTTAGTCCAATTAGACGAGTGAGTTATACCGTTGAGAGCGCACGTGTAGAGCAACGTACTGACTTGGATAAGCTTGTTATGGACTTGGAAACTAATGGCGTTGTTGAGCCTGAAGAGGCCATTCGTTTTGCTGCGCGCGTTTTAGTTCAACAACTTTCTGTTTTTGCAGATTTAGAAAGCACACCAGTTCCGCAAGAACAGCCTAAAATACCTCAGATTGATCCAGTTTTACTTAGACCCGTTGATGATCTTGAACTTACAGTTCGTTCTGCGAACTGCTTAAAGGTTGAAAACATTTATTATATTGGTGACTTGATTCAACGAACTGAAGCTGAGTTACTAAGAACACCCAATTTGGGTAGAAAATCATTAAATGAGATTAAGGAAGTGCTAGCATCACGTGAGCTGACCTTGGGGATGAAATTAGATAATTGGCCCCCTGCGAATCTCGACAATATCGCTAAGGATTTAAATCATGCGTCATCATAATACTTTTAGAAAACTTAATCGTTCGAGTAGTCACAGAACAGCAATGTTCCGTAACATGAGTAACTCACTGTTACGTCATGAAATCATCAAAACAACATTGCCTAAGGCTAAAGAACTAAGGCGCGTTGTTGAACCGATGATTACTCTCGGCAAAAAGCCTTCTTTATCAAATCGCCGCTTAGCATTTGATAGACTGCGAGATCGTGATATGGTGACAAAGCTTTTTTCTGAATTAGGTCCTAGATATGAAAAACGCCCAGGTGGCTATTTACGTATTCTAAAATATGGATTTAGGAAAGGTGACAATGCTCCGATGGCGTTAGTCGAATTAATTGACAGACCACAGGAAGAAGTTGTTACCGAACCTGAAACTAATGACGAAGGTTAAGGAAAGTTAATCCTTATTAGAGTTAGACTGCTTTTCTTAACTGTTTTAGCCACCAATACATAATTCCTATATTTTGTATCGGTGGCTTTTCTTATTTTAGCTTCTGTGATATTTCTGGCTATGTTTAAGTCCTATAATCTAACTGTATGCGTGAAATTACTTTTTCCATCCTTAGGATTTTGAGTGACGGGCACATTCATTCAGGAACTGTGTTAGCTCAATCTTTACGATGCTCTCGCGCTACGATATCCATCGCACTTCGGGATGCAGCACATTATGCTGTCGAGATCTCTAAGAATAGAGGGCGTGGTTATCGTTGGATTAATCCTATTTGTTGGTTAGATAAACCCTTTGTTTATGACAATCTTGGCAATGATTCAGGATTTTTTTCTATAAAGCTTTGTGACACAACTGCTTCCACTAATACTTGTCTTCTTAATTCTTTTGATAAATTATTAACAACCAATAATGTCATTCAAGTCGTTGCCGCAGAATTACAGACTAATGGTCGTGGGCGGCGAGGAAGCCGTTGGCAAACCGGACTTGGTGATAGCCTTACCTTTTCACTCATGTGGAAGTTTGATCAAGGATCATCATCTCTTTCTGGACTGAGTCTTGTTATCGGTATCGCCATTATTCGTGTATTTAAAAAGTTTGCTATCACCACTGTTAAGCTAAAGTGGCCAAATGATGTTTTAAACGATCAAAATAAACTAGCGGGTACACTGATTGAACTTCGCGGTGAAATGTTAGGGCCGACTTATGCTGTGATTGGTATTGGTATCAATTTTAATTTACCATCAAAAATTAAGCTATCTATTGACCAACCTGTTGGTGACTTATATCAAATTACTGGGCGTAGTCTTGACCGTAATGTTTTATTTGCAACATTGTTGTCTGAGCTTCGTCAGGTGCTGATTACATTCTCACAATTTGGGTTCTCGTCTTTTCGCAGCGAATGGGTTAGCTATCATGCATATGAAGGTCAATCAGTTAATTTAACATTTCCTGATCAGTCCACCATAGAAGGCATTGTGGATAATGTTAATGATGATGGCTCACTTAATTTGGTGACTTCCACTGGTCGAAGATCTTTTAATATTGGTGATATTTCTTTGCGTTTGCGAGCTTAGTGTGCGTATTCTTCTAGCCATTGATTCTGGGAATTCATTTATTAAGTGGGGTATACATGATGGAACGCAATGGTTGATTCAGAACAAGGTTGCTAATTATGATTTTTCTTCATTACAAACGCAGTGGGATGATTTGTCTGTACAACCTGCCGCCATTATAATCTCTCATGTCGCCGCACAAAATGTACGTGATGAATTATCTGATCTGCTTTTAATTTGGTCAGTTTCACCTCATTGGGTCAAGGTGTTTCCTTCTCAATGTGGTGTTTATAATGGTTATACTGATCCATCTCAGTTAGGCTGTGATCGTTGGATGGCGCTTATAGCTGCCCGACACTTGCTGCAACAATCATGCTTGGTTACTAACGTTGGAACAGCCATGACTGTCGATGCACTTTCTGATTCCGGGCAATTTCTGGGTGGTATTATTCTTCCAGGAGTGAATTTAATGTTACGTAGTTTAAAAGAAAATACGGCGCAACTGGATGATACGGCTGGTAGCTACCAGGACTTTCCTTCTAATACCAATAATGCAATATTTTCTGGTGCGATTCAATCAGCATTAGGGTCGATTGAACGTATGCGTCAACTACTTTCTGAACAATTAGGATATTCTTTGAATAATTGTATTATTAGTGGTGGTGGCGCACATATTTTGCTGCCTTATATCAACTTCCCTGTGAGAATCATTGATAATATTGTGCTTGAAGGCTTAGTGATCGTTGCCGCAGAATCTGCAGAGTCTGATTAAGGTTAATTTATTTTATTATGCCTTTCTTTCAAAATGCCTTATTTTACACGTCAGTTAATGACACACGTGATTTGCCAGTTCATTCCGGAATCGAAGTTGCCTTTGCTGGAAGATCTAATGCCGGCAAGTCAAGTGTTATCAATAAATTGACAAACCGGAACCGTTTGGCTTTTGTGAGTAAAACGCCTGGGCGAACACAACATATCAATTTCTTTCAATTTGATACAGAACTTTTTCTTGTTGACTTGCCTGGGTATGGATATGCTAAAGTGCCCTTGTCTGTTCGGCAACATTGGGACAAATTCCTGAGTACATATTTGCAGAAAAGAAAGACGCTACAGGGCATGGTTTTGATTATGGATATACGCCACCCTTTGAAGCCGCTGGATATACAAATGTTAGATTGGTTTGCACCAACTGGGAAAATGATCCATATCTTACTGACCAAAGCAGATAAGCTAAGTCGTAACCAGGCGAACAGTACCTTATTAGAAGTGAGGAAATATTTGCAGCAATATTATGCACATTGCTCAGTGCAATTGTTTTCAAGTACAAAAGGAAGCGGTGTTGATGAAGCGACATCAGTTATTAATGGTTGGTTTGGAATCAACCAAAAAACGTTAACCAATAACGACAGTGAAAATAAAAAACCCCCGGTTAAAGGGGAGTAAAACCGGGGGGAACCGCCTTAATATCACTTAAGGCTCCGTCTCAGGGAGGAAAGACGGAGGACAATCAAGTATGTCCACTTAAAAGACAAGTCAACTATTCAACAAGTTCCCAAAGAGTGTTATTTTTTTAATTTTAATCGATCAGACAATTCATGTTTTCATTAAGTCAGTTCCCACAGAAAAGAATGCGACGCTTACGTCGTAATGATTTCTCACGTCGTCTTGTACGAGAATCACATCTTGCTATTGATGACTTTATATATCCTGTTTTTGTATTAGATGGTAATAATCGTAAGGAAGATGTGACGTCTATGCCTGGCGTAGTACGTCAAAGTCTGGATGTTTTAATGAGTCAAGCTGAAAAATGTGCGCAACTTGGTATTCCAGCGTTGGCTATTTTTCCTGTTGTTGATGCCAGCCTTAAAAACCTGGCTGCGGATGAAGCATTTAATCCAGACGGGTTAGTGCCGAGAGTTGTGCGTGAATTAAAAGCAAATTTTCCAGAATTGGGAATTATCACTGATATAGCGTTAGATCCTTATACCAGCCACGGTCAAGATGGTTTGATTGATCAGGATGGTTATGTCATGAATGATGAAACAGTGAGTGTGCTTTGCAAGCAGGCCCTGGCTCATGCGCAAGCAGGTGCTGATGTGGTCGCGCCTTCAGATATGATGGATGGTCGTATTGCTGCTGTTCGTAATCTCTTAGATGAGAACCGATTTATTCATACTAAGATTTTAGCCTATTCAGCCAAATATGCTTCCAGCTTTTATGGGCCGTTTCGTGATGCCGTAGGTTCAGCAGCTAATTTGGGCGGTGGTAATAAGTATACCTACCAAATGGACCCGGCAAATTCAGATGAGGCACTGTGGGAGGTGGGACTTGATTTAGAAGAGGGCGCGGATATGGTAATGATAAAGCCGGGCATGCCCTACCTAGATATTGTTCGTCGTATAAAAGATGAATTCAAAGTGCCAACGTTTGTTTATCAGGTCAGTGGTGAGTATGCCATGCTAAAAGCTTCAGCTATGAACGGATGGTTAAACGAGGAGGCCTGTGTGTTGGAATCTCTGCTTTCCTTTAAGCGTGCCGGTGCGGATGGAATTTTAACGTACTATGCGATCGAAGCGGCAACTTGGCTTAAGGGCACTTCTTAAAATCCAGATTTTATCCCAACTGCTGCGTTGCAAAAAAATTATTGCTTACATATCAACCATATGCTGTGCTGCAAAATTCTTTCCGCGCCTTGCATTTGGGCGAACTCTGAATTTTAGAGGCACCCTTAAAAAGAATGCATAGAGAAATTAAAATAATTGATCTTTCAGATTTTCAGGAACTTTGACTGAATTATCAATGTAGCTTTCTGAGATCGGTGGTAGCTGTTCATGTAAAAAATATTCGCTTATTTCTCCCGCAGATTCTCTTAGGCCGGTCTGTGGGTTTATGCGTGCTGTAACAATACCCTCAGGCCTGGTATATTCGGCCATGGGTTCATCCTTTAATACCTCACCCATATAACCCATCCAAATGGGTAATGCTACACGTCCACCAGTTTCATTATTGCCGAGAGATTGTGGGTTATCATAGCCAGTCCAGGCGATAGCAACTAGATCATTCTGAAACCCACAAAACCAAGCATCAATAAAATTGCTGGTCGTGCCTGTTTTGCCAGCCAGATCCGTGCGCCCCAACTGTCTTGCTCTGACAGCAGTGCCGCTTTGTATGACATCTTGCATCATATTTGTCATGACGAATGCATTACGTGGGTCAATGACGCGTTTGGCACCCTGTGTGGCAGTTATAGGATGCACTTCTTCGAGTATATTACCTCTCTCGTCTTCTATTCGTTTTATAAAATAGGGTGCAACATGAAAGCCGCCATTTGCAAATACGGCATAACCGGCAGCCATTTGCATGGGGGTGACTGAACCCGAACCTAATGCCATCGGCAAATAGGGTGGGTGGCGTTCGGCTTCAAAACCAAAACGTGTAATGTAATCCAGTGCATACTGGAGGCCAATAGCCTGCAGTACACGAATAGATGCAAGATTCTTTGATTTTGCCAAAGCCGTACGCATACGCATCGGGCCGCCATATTTTCCATCAAAATTTCTTGGTTCCCACAGTGCACTGCCAGTTTGCGCGGCACTAAAAGAGAGTGGTGCGTCATTAATGATTGTTGCTGGTGTAAAGCCTTTCTCTAATGAGGCAGAATAAATGAATGGTTTAAAACTCGACCCTGGTTGCCGCCATGCTTGTGTAACATGGTTAAATTGATTCTGATGGAAATCAAAACCACCGATTAAAGCGCGAATAGCACCATCATGTGGATTAATAGAAACCAGCGCGGCTTCAACTTTAGGAAGTTGGACAACATGCCAAATGTCCTGCTCATCTTTTTGTATTCTGATTAATGCACCGGGGTTGATGGTTCTGCTATCAGAATTGTCTTTATCGGATAGGAATCTCTGTACGAATTTAAGTCCATCACTGGTGATTTGGATTATTTCTCCGTCTTTACGGTAGGCTTGGATTGAATCGGATGCGACCGACAATACAATTGCCGCATAGATATCATCGCTATTTCTTACGTTATCCAGTGCGTCGTCAAGTGTTTTCTCCTGATTGACACCGTTTTTCAGCAGATCAATTTGCGCTTCAGGGCCGCGATAACCTCTGCGTTTATCATATTCAATTACATTCTTGCGCAGTGACTGATAAGCGGCTTGTTGGTCTAATTGTCGTATTGTTGTATAGACGTTTATACCTTTGCTATAAGTCTCTTCTTGATAGCGCTCATATACAACCTGTCGCGCCATTTCAGCCACATAATCTGCTTGCATCGCATAGGTTCGTATCTGCCTCTTAATGGGAATAGATTGTTCTTCTAATTGCCGTAATTCCTGACTTGATATGTGGTTAAGTCTGTGCATTCGGCCTAATACATAAAGTTGCCTTGTCTTGGCACGCTTGGGGTTAACAACAGGATTAAAAGTCGACGGCGCTTTGGGCAGGCCCGCCAACATGGCTGCTTCCGCAATATCTATTTCCTGCAGTGATTTGCCAAAGTAGATTTGTGCGGCAGCAGCAAAACCGTAACTACGTTGCCCAAGATAAATCTGGTTAATGTAAAGTTCTAAAATTTTATCTTTACTTAAATTATGTTCAATCTTGAATGCAAGTAGCGCTTCGCTAAACTTTCTTGTGAGTGTTTTTTCTCGGGTCAGGAAAAAATTTCTGGCAACTTGCATCGTAATGGTGCTGGCGCCTTGACGCACGCCGCCTGCACTGAAATTTGAATAAGCTGCGCGTAAGACACCCATGTAATCCACGCCGCCATGTTCATAAAAACGATCATCTTCTGCCGCTAGAATTGCCTGCTTTAAACGTTCCGGAACCTCATCTATGGTGACAACATCACGACGTTCTGTGCCAAATTCGCCAATTAATAAACCTTCGTCGCTATATACCCGTAATGGGATTTTAGGACGGTAATCGGTTAGTGCGCCTAATGAGGGCAATGTGGAGAAGGTTACCATTGCAGCAAACCCAACCAATAAGATGCCAATCAAACTTAATGCGGCGAGCGTAATAAGCGAGCGAAACAACCAGCGAGGTAGCATATAAATAATCTTTATAAATTAGAAGGATAGTGAAAATGCATAATTATAGGGGGTATAAATACCGTTTTTCTACAGATAGTGTTTCTTTTTATTCTGTCAGAATCGCCATCAGTTATCTAATTTGTAACAGGAAAATAGCTGAAAAAGAAGTAATTTTCAATCATTCAGATTGTATCTGACAACTAAATATAGCGAGTATCGCTGCTAATAGGCCAATGTTCAAGGGAAATTTTGATATAAATCTAGACTTCTTCAAAAAGAAGTCGCCACCGTTAATTGGTGTGGATGTTAGTTCATCATCTGTAAAGATGGTTGAATTATCTTTGGTGGATAAAGGAACCGGTACTTACCGTGTTGAGCAATATGCGATTGAGCCTTTGCCAGTTGATGCAATGCTGGATGGAGGCATCGTAAATTTAGATGCCGTGGGTAATTGCATAAATCGTGGCTGGAGCCGTATGGCAACAAAACAAAGAAATGTTGCTTTAGCGTTGCCTGCTACAGATGTTGTTACAAAAAAAGTAGTTGTGCCTGCTGGGTTGCGTGAAGATGACTTGGCTTTCCAGGTTGAGAGCGAGGCAAGCCAGTATATTCCATTTGCGTTAGATGAAGTTGATCTTGATTTCCAAGTGTTGGGGCCTGTTGCTGATAATTCAGAGGAAGTGGAAGTCATTATTGCGGCATCGCGTAAGGATAAAGTTGAAGATCGTGTGGCAGCGGCTATGTCAGCAGGCCTAAAGACGATAATTATGGATGTCGAGCCCTATGCAGCGCAATCAGCTTTTGAGTTGATTAAAAATCAGGTGCCTGAAGGCGGAAAGGATCAAGTGCTGGCTTTAGTGGATATTGGTGCAACTGCTATGAATATTAACGTATTTCATAATGATGAATCTGTATATATGCGCGATCAACCTTTTGGTGGGAACCAGCTTACCCAAGAGATTCATAATCAGTTTAATCTTTCATTAGAAGAATCCGAGGCGGCTAAGCGCAGTGGTGAATTGGCCGAAAATTATAAGGCCGATGTCTTGCAACCATTTTGTGAAACATTGGCCATTGAAGTCATGCGTGCCATACAGTTTTTTTATACATCCACGCAATATACCGAGGTTAACTATATTTTTATTGCGGGTGGATGCGCAATGATTCCAGGGTTGGATGAAATCATTGCAGCGCGTACACAGGTTAGTACGCTAGTCGTTAACCCTTTCTCAAGTATGGAGCATTCCAGTCGTATAAACCCAAGACAACTTAATTCGGATGCGCCATCTCTTTTAATTGCATGTGGTTTAGCTATGCGTAGCTTTGATCCAATATGATTCTTATTAACTTACTTCCTCATCGAGAGCTGAAACGCAAGGCGCGGCAGCAGCAAATTGCTGTCCTGGCGGGGGTGGTTTCCCTTTTCGGCATTATGATTGTGTGGGCAGTGCATTCGGTAATTATAGACAAAATAGAGTATCAGAATGGTCGCAATCAATATATGAATGATCAAATTGCTGTCCTGGATAAACAAATAGAAGAAATTAGAGAAATAAAGGCCCAAACAAAAGAATTATTAGCACGAAAAGAAGTTGTTGAGACACTGCAAAGTAGTCGCTCGGAAGTTGTGTATTTATTAGACCAGTTAGTGCGACTATTACCGGATGGTGTGTATTTGCAGAGTGTGAAGCAAGAAGGCCGCAACATTAATTTAGTCGGTTTTGCACAATCAAACGCATGGGTATCCACTTTGATGCGAAATCTGGAATCTTCCCCTTGGCTTGAGTCACCTGTGCTAGTTGAAATTAAGGCTGTATCTATAGACAGCATACGCCAGAATGAATTTAATTTGAATATTAAACTTATGCAACCATCAGATGATACAGAAGATGTTTCTGTTAATGTCGCTGGTGGATCTTGAGGCTAATTTGTCATGAATTTACTTGAAGAATTGCGCCAACTTGATCCAAATGACCCGGGGAGCTGGCCCGGAGTGGTGCAAGCCTGCGCACTGTTCCTTTTATTGGTTGCGATTATTTTTGCCGGATATTTCTTAGATTGGCAGGATCAATTAACGACGTTAGACGATGCGCGTGTACAAGAAGAAACACTTAAGGATACTTACCTGATTAAAAAAAGAAGCGCGGTTAATTTGCCTGCTTTGCGCCAACAATTACAAGATATCGAACAATCACTGAGCGCATTGTTGAAGCAGCTCCCTGATAAATCTGAAATGGAAGCTTTATTAGTTGATATTAACCAGGCAGGTTTGGGTCGTGGCCTGCAGTTTGAGTTATTTAAACCAGCAGCCAATGAAACGATTAATGAATTTTATGCGGAGCTTCCAGTAACCGTACGTGTCACGGGTGGCTACCATGATATTGGTGCTTTTGCGAGTGATGTCGCTCAATTACCTCGAATTGTGACGTTAAATGATGTCAGTATTACTCGAGGCGACGATGATAAGTTGATATTGGATACCATTGCTAAAACCTTTCGTTATCTGGATGAGGATGAAAGTGCAAATCTGGATGGAGGTAATGGGCTATGAGAAAAATTACCTATCGTTTATTGATTCTGAGTATTAGCTTAATGGTTATTGCGTGTAGCAAGGTTGATTATAGCGACCTGGAAACGTTTATTAATAATTCAGGAAATGGTTTGCGTGGACAGGTTGACCCCTTGCCTGAGGTGAAACAATACAGGTTTTTTACCTATAAAGCATTTGATATATCAAATCCTTTCGTACCAAGAAAAAATGAACAAGCACAGCATGCAGGCAACGGAATTCAACCAGATTTAAATCGACGTAAAGAAGTTTTAGAAAGTTTTCCGCTGGAAAGTTTGGCAATGGTTGGGTCGCTTGAAAAAGATGAAACAATCTTTGCTTTGATTAAATCGCCGGAAGGCACGCTGCATCGAGTAAAAACGGGCAATTACCTGGGACAGGATTTCGGGCAAATTGGTGAAATTTCTGAATCAGAAATTCAAGTGATGGAAATTGTACAGGATGGTGTGAATGAGTGGACGGAACGCGCCAACACACTGATGCTAGATGATTAGGAGTAGAACAATGAAGCTTCCAATAACGATAAGAATTATTTTATGGCTGGGAATAATCTCGTTGTCGAATTTGTTTATATCCTCGATCCTGGCTGAGCAGATCTCTGCGGATGAAATGCCTCAAAATAGTATCCAGTCTATAAGTGTTTCAACGGTTCAGGGTGGTGAAGTCATTGCAAAGCTAACATTAGACCGCCCGCTTGATGCGAAACCAATTGGGGTTGCGCTTAACAACCCTGCACGTATTTATTTCGATTTTTATAATATTTCCAACAGCCTTGGCACAAATATCCAGGAAGTCGACGAAGGAGATCTCCACAGTATGAATATTGTACAAGTGGGTGATCGGACACGCGTGGTTCTTAACTTATCTAAATTAATGAGTCATGAGGTCTTGGAAGTTGATAATGCGTTATTAATTAGGCTTAATACGGTAAAGGATCGTCATGTTGCCAGCTCTACGGTGCGTTTTGCTGAAGAAGTTGTAAGCAATGAAATGAACAGTTTGCAAGATATTGATTTTCGTCGTGGCGAGAATGGTGAAGGTCGAATTGAGGTCGATCTATTAAATGCCGGAATGGGTATTGATGTCCATCAGCAAGGTAATGATCTTGTGGTGGAATTTGTTAAGACACATTTGCCAAGTAATCTGGAAAGAAAATTGGATGTTATTGATTTTGCCACGCCAATACAAATTATTGATACATCCAAGCATGGCGATAACGTGCGCATGGTTGTCAAGCCAAGTGGTCGTTGGGAACATTCAGCTCGCCAGAGTGACACGCGATTTGTCCTGGAAGTACGTGCATTGACAGAAAATGAGGACGAGCTGGCAAAAAGAAGACGCGCCAATGGTGGTTATACCGGAGAGAAGTTATCGCTGAATTTCCAGGATGTGGAAGTTCGGGCTGTATTACAAGTGATTGCCGACTTCACCAATCTAAACATTATTGCCAGCGATTCGGTTGGCGGCAATCTTACATTACGACTAAGAGATGTTCCCTGGGATCAGGCACTCGATATTGTGCTACAAGCAAATGGGCTTGATAAACGAAAAACCGGGAATGTTATTTTTATTGCGCCGAGTAAAGAAATGGCAGATCGAGAGCTTATTGATCTGGAGTCTAAATTGCAAATTTCTGAGATGGAGCCGTTACGTACAGAGACATTCCAGCTCAATCATCGCAGAGTTAACTCAATTTCCTTTGAGGGGATGTTGAGTGGTCGAGGTGCAATTAATTTAGATGAAATTAGCAATACATTGACTATTACAGATGTGCCCACAAAAATCAGTGAAATCAGGAAGCGTATTCAGCGGCTTGATGTTTTCGAAAGACAGGTGATGATTGAGGCGCGTATTGTTGAGGCGACGGAGACGTTTAGTCGTGACCTTGGCGCACGTTTTGGTATACAGAATTCATCAAGCATAGGTAGCCGTGGGTTTGGTGCTTCTGGTAACTTGGATAGTTCAAGTGGCCTAGCAGGAGGAGGTCTTGTAGGTGGGGGCGATAATCTGAATGTGAATTTACCTGCTGCAGGTGCTGTTGGGCTTGCTGGTGGACCAGCTGCTCTGGGTTTGAGCTTGATTAAGATTAATAATGGACGATTAATTAATCTGGAATTATCTGCGCTGGAGACAGATACTAAAGGAAGGGTAATTGCCAGTCCTCGCGTTGTGACTGCGCATGGTGTGGAAGCGATTATTGAGCAGGGTGATCGGGTTCCCTTCCAGCAAGCAACCAGTAGTGGAGCAACCAGTATACGTTTTGTTGATGCAACTTTGAGTCTGAAAGTCAAACCATTGATTACTTATGATAATCAAATTGATATGGAGTTAAGTATCAACCAGGATAAAATTGGCGAGAGCATCAATGCATTTTTGCCGCCTCCGATAAATACTAAACAAGTGACTACAAAGGTATTGGTGGAGAATGGCGGCACTGTTGTGATAGGTGGTATCTTTGAACGTGTGGAAAATCGGGTTGTTAATAAGGTGCCGTTACTCGGGGATATACCTATTCTCGGTCATGTTTTCCGCAATTCGACCAGACAAGATGATAAGCGGGAATTGTTGGTTTTTGTTACGCCACGGATCTTAAAAGAAAATTTGAATCTTCAATAATGTGGTGTTCCTAGGATAGTATTCTATCCTATCCAGCTGATTGGTTAAGCTTGGCCTGAGGTTTGGTCTAACCAATGAACCAGACCTTGACTATTCAGATTGATATCAGAATGCAGCAGCTTGTTAATGTCTTCTTGTGGCAACATGCAGCCATGCTTAGTAAGTTCTTGTAACAATAATGCTCTCAATGCTTCTGCAATCGTTGTTTGCCTATCTGATATATTTCCCTTTGTGTTTTCTGCAATTTCAACGTGAGCGTCAATCAAGTTATGTATTGATTGGACATGATGCGTTAGATTGCCAATACAGCTGTAGTGTGTCAGGTAGGCATGTCGCGGTTTAAAGCGCATAATCCGATCTAAGGATGCATGTGCAGCCTCAGGGTCAAATTGGACAGGCGTGGTCGTTGGAAAGACAAATTCTGTGCCATCCACATCAAATTCGCGATATGAAACGCCAAAAGTGTCGCCTGTAAAAAAAGACTGGCTTTGTTCGTCATAAATGCAATTGTGGTGACGAGCGTGGCCAGGTGTGTCGAGAAATAATAAGATTCGTCCATTAAGAGCAATGCTGCTTTCATCTGGTGCTTCAATAATACGATTTTCATCAATGGGTAAAATTTTGCCATAAACTCGTTTAAATTCAGCTTCACCATAAACTGCTGTTGCACCTGCGATTAGTTTGGCGGGATTTGCCATGTGACGTGCGCCACGTGGGTGAACAACCAGTTTGGCGTTGGGAAAGCAACGCATACATTCACCTGCGCCACCTGCGTGATCCAGATGTATATGTGTCAGAATGACATACTCAACATTCTCGACACTAAGATTCTTTTGCCGGAGCGTTTCTATGACGCCAGGGATAGAGAAAGAAGTCCCTGTGTCAATTAGTGCGACTTTATTTTTTTCAACAATTAAGTGTATGGCAGCCCGCTTGGGACGATGAAATTGTGCATCAACGGCGCTGATGCCGTGTTCAAAATCTGTGACGAGTGATAGGGTCATTTTTTAATTTTCTATTATTTTATAGATTGTTTTAATTGATCAAGAATAGCGGGGTTTTCCAATGTTGAAATATCCTGAGTGATTTCCTCGCCTTTGGCTAGTGTACGTAATAGGCGACGCATGATTTTACCAGAGCGGGTTTTAGGCAAATTCTCACCAAAGCGTATTTCTTCAGGCTTGGCGATGGGGCCAATTTCCTGCGCAACCCAGTCACGTAATTCATTGGTGATTCTGCTGGCTTCTTCGCCATGCGGTAGCTGGGCTTTTAATACCACAAATGCTACCACTGATTCTCCTTTGATCTCATGTGGTTTGCCGACAACTGCAGCTTCCGCTACCAGTGGATTAGCAACCAGTGCTGATTCTATTTCCATAGTGCCTAATCGATGTCCGGATACATTCAGTACATCATCTGTACGCCCCATAATCCAGAAATAACCATCGTTGTCACAATGAGCGGAATCACCTGCTAGGTAATATTTTCCGTTCCCGATTTCTTCAGGGAAATAAGCTTTTTTAAAGCGTTCCGGGTCTTTCCATAATGTGCGAATCTGTGAAGGAAATGGACGTTTGATAACCAGGAAGCCGCCTTTGCCGTTTTCAATATCTTGACCTGTCTCATCCACAATAGCTGTGAAGATACCCGGCAGAGGTAGCGAACATGATCCTGGTTTGAGTGGAAATGCGCCAGGTAGCGGTGCAATCATATGACTGCCGGTTTCAGTTTGCCACCAGGTATCAACGATCGGGCAGTTTGATCGACCGATTTTTTCATAAAACCACATCCAAGCTTCGGGATTGATCGGTTCGCCAACAGAACCCAACAGGCGTAATGATGAAAGGTCATATTTTTCTGGTAAATTTGGGCCCAACTTTATGAGAGAGCGGATGGCCGTAGGGGCTGTGTAGAAGGTTGTGACTTTGTGTTTTTGAATGATTTCCCAGAACCGGCCTGCATCAGGATAAGTCGGTACACCTTCAAATATGACCTGGGTGGCGCCCATAGTTAAAGGGCCGTATGCGACATAACTATGACCTGTGATCCAGCCAACATCTGCAGTACACCAAAAAATGTCGGACGGTTTGTAATCAAAAACCCAATGCATACTGACCATTGTGCCGAGCAAGTATCCTGCGCTGGAATGTTGAACACCTTTGGGTTTGCCTGTTGAGCCAGAAGTGTAAAGTGTGAATAATGGATGTTCGGCATTTACCCACTCAGGATCACATTCAGTGCTGGCAGATTGCGTGATTTCATGCCACCAGACATCGCGGGCTGGATTAAATGGTACGTCAGAACCGGAACGCTGAAAAACCACTACAGATTTTACTGATTCAGTGCCACCCATGTTGATGGCTTCATCAACGGTTGCTTTAAGTGGGTGATGTTTGCCGCCACGCACCTGTTCATCAGCTGTAATCACGGCAACAGCGCCAGCATCAATAATGCGCTCATGCAGGCTTTTAGCAGAGAAGCCACCAAATACGACCGAATGAATAGCGCCAATGCGGGCGCAAGCTTGCATGGCAACCACGGCTTCGATACGCATGGGCATATAGATAATGACGCAGTCACCTTTGTTGATGTTTTGAGCTTTAAGTGCATTGGCAAATTGACAAACACTTTGGTGAAGATCGCGGTATGTTGATTGAATGACTGTGCCGTCATCTGATTCAAAGATAATGGCAACTTTGTCAGGCTGTGTAGCCAAATGCCGATCAAGACAATTGTGGGAGACATTTAACTCGCCATCATGGAACCATTTAAAGAATGGTGCGTTACTCTCATCCAATACCTGAGTAAAGGGTTTGTGCCAGAGGATATTATTATTGGCTTGTGTTGCCCAAAAACCCTGATAATCTTTAGCTGCCTCAGCGCACATTGTTTGATATGCGCCTATACTGGATATATTGGCTTGTTTAACAAACGCGTCACTTGGTGGGAAAATACGGGTTTCATTTAAAATTGATTCAATAACTGACATGCATTGTCTCCAGTAATTCGTATGTTCATAAAACTTGGGGTGATTGTATCATTAGCACTAATTTTGCAATTTATAATTCATATCTTGCTTGGTTGAATATATTGTTCAAACGATTTATTGCATGATGCCAAATGAGTGATGCAGCTGTATTAACAATCGCTAAGGCACTACATTTAACGAAGTTTATGTTTCATATTTTATAAATTTTTGATAGAATGTGCAAATAAGATTCGATGGGCTTTTCCAGCCCATTTTTTATTTGTGGCGGGGCTATGGTGTTAGAAGAATTGTTGGAATCAACTCTGCAAGGTTTGGGCTATGAGTTGGTTGAAGTAGAACAATTGGCGCGCGGCAAATTGTTAAGAGTATTTGTAGATAAAGAAGGCGGGATTAATGTTGATGATTGCGTGGCGATTAGCAATCATTTGAGTCAGCTACTAGTGGTTGAAAATATTGACTACGGTCGGCTTGAAGTATCTTCGCCTGGTCTTGACAGGCCTTTAAGGAAAGAAGCTGATTTTCTCCGGTTTAAAGGGGAAACTATTAAATTGAAGCTGCGCGTTCCATGGCAGGGGCAAAGAAATTTCATTGGAGTTTTGCGGGAAGTAAATGATGGCATTTTAAAACTTGAAGTCGAAGGAAAATTGTTAGACCTTGAATTGAGTAACCTTGGAAAAGCTCGTTTGGTTCCAAAATTGTAGGTATATAAAAATTTGGCTGGAGGACTATGAGCCGCGAAATTTTACTGTTAGTAGATGCATTGGCGCGTGAAAAATCTGTTGAAAAAGAAATTGTTTTCGCTGCATTGGAGATGGCATTAGCTTCTGCGACAAAAAAGAGATTTCATGAAGATGTTGATACGCGTGTTTCGATTGATAGAGAAACAGGTGATTATCAATCCTATCGTCGTTGGATGGTGGTGGAAGATGATGCCATCGAAGAGCCTGAACATCAGTTTTCATTGACTGATGCACAAAAAAATGATGCTGATATTCAGTTAGGTGATTTCATTGAAGAAGCTCTAGAGCCGATTGAGTTTGGGAGAATCGGTGCGCAAGCCGCTAAGCAAGTCATTTTCCAGAAAATACGTGATGCAGAACGTGAGCAGACACTGAATGATTTTCTGGAGCGAGAAGATTATCTAGTTACCGGCACGATTAAGCGCATGGAGCGAGGCAACGCGATTATTGAGTCAGGCAGGATTGAGGCTGAATTGCCACGTGACCAGATGATTCCTAAGGAAAACTTGCGCGTGGGTGACCGTGTGCGAGCCTATCTGAATAAGGTTGATCGTGCTGCCAGAGGTCCGCAGTTGAAACTTTCACGTATTTCTCCTGAATTTCTGGTCAAATTATTTGAGCTGGAAGTGCCGGAGATTGAAGAAGGTCTTCTGGAAATTAAAGTGGCGGCAAGAGATCCCGGTTCACGTGCCAAAATTGCAGTTAAATCTAATGATCAGCGTATTGATCCAATTGGTACTTGTGTCGGTATGCGTGGTTCCAGGGTGCAGGCCGTCATTGGTGAATTGGCAGGCGAACGTGTGGATATTATTTTATGGTCGGATGACCCGGCTACTTTTATTATTAATGCGCTTGCACCAGCTGAAATTAGTAGCATTATGGTAGATGAAGAAAACTACAGTATGGATATTGTAGTTGATGACGAAAATCTTGCTCAGGCCATTGGTCGTGGCGGTCAGAATGTGCGACTTGCATCAGAGTTAACCGGATGGGAACTGAATATCATGACGGTGGAGGAATCTCAGACTAAGCATGAGGAAGAGGCTTCTTTGACTTGCCAGCTTTTTATGGGAAAATTGGATGTCGATGAAGAAGTTGCCGGAATACTTGTGCAGGAAGGGTTTGCGACACTGGAAGAAGTCGCTTATGTGCCTATTAATGAAATGCTGGAAATTGAAGCATTTGATGAAGAAACAATACATGAAATACGTAATCGTGCGCGTAATGTATTACTGACGGATGCGATTGTTGATGAAGAAAAAATAGAGAATGTCGCGGAAGATCTGCTTTCATTAGAAGGTATGGATATTGAGACTGTACGTGTGTTAGCAGCCAAGGGTGTTAATAGTCAGGCTGATTTGGCTGACTTGGCTGCCGATGATTTGGTCGAGTTGACAGGAATGGAAATAGAGCGTGCGAACCAGTTAATTATTAAAGCACGTGAACCATGGTTTGCGTGATTTTTGTCATATGCTGATATGTATTGCAATGATATAAAATGAACCGGCGTGGAGTTTTGAATGCTGAAGGGTAATAGATGGCTCAAATGAGTGTAGAACAATTTGCTACTGAACTAGGCTTGCTGCCAGCAGTATTGCTGGAGCAATTGCAGGCTGCCGGTGTAAAAAAATTATTGGCTGAAGATGGTTTGACCGAAAAGGATAAGGCGCAACTACTTGATTATCTGCGAAAAACACATGGTGATACAGAAACCAAGGGTAAGGTTACTTTGACCCGCCGACAAACTTCCGAAATCCGGAAATCGGATAGTGCAGGTAGACCCAGGACTATTCAGGTGGAGGTTAGAAAGCGACGGGTATTTACAAAGCCGGTTGTTGCTGAAGAAGTTAAAGACGAGCCTGTTAAACCTGCCAAAGTAGTTGAGAAACCCGTTCCAGAAGTTGTTGTTGATGCTGAACAAGTGGTATTGCGGGAAGAGGAAGCAAGAAAAAATGCGGCGTTAATTGCGCGTCAGGTAGCAGAAATTGAAAAGAAAAAGTCTCGTAAGAAGTCTGATGCAACCACTGCCAAGAAAACAGAAAAAGAAGTAAAGGCAACAAAAGCAGGCGACAAGTCTGAGTCACCTAAGGCTGCAGATAATGATCAGGTAACAGAAAAAACTGCATCTGAAAATGCGCAATCTGAAGAAATAACAGCGCCAGATAGTAAAAGTAAAGAAAAAGAGCAATCACAGGCAGGTGCGACGGAGGGAACGCTGCATAAACCTGTCGTAAAACCGGAAGAGAAAGCCGAAAAGAAAAAGAAACAGGTTAAGCAGGTCATATGGAAGGATGACGGCGCTAAAAAACGTGGTATCAAGTCTCGTGGTGACATGTCAAGTGGCCAAGGTTGGCGTACGCGACGTGATAGGCATAGTAAACCAGCGTCAACCAGTACCAGTGACCAGCCTCATGGGTTTTCTGCGCCGACAGAGCCTATCGTGCATGAAGTGATGGTGCCGGAAACCATTTCTGTAGGTGCATTGGCACAAAAAATGTCGGTTAAAGCGGCAGATGTTATTAAAGTGCTGATGAAGATGGGCAGCATGGTCACTATCAATCAAATGTTGGATCAGGATACGGCCATGATTGTGGTTGAGGAAATGGGGCATATTGCAAAATATGCTGCACTGGATAGTCCCGAAGCTTTTTTGACTGATTCTGGATCATCAACTGAAGATGAAGAAATGGAACCGCGCGCACCTGTGGTTACCGTGATGGGGCATGTGGATCATGGTAAGACGTCTTTGCTTGATTTTATTCGGCGTTCACGAGTGGCAGGTGGTGAAGCTGGTGGTATTACGCAACATATCGGGGCTTATCATGTGGAAACTGAGAAAGGTATGGTTACCTTTCTTGATACGCCAGGCCATGAAGCGTTTACGGCAATGCGGGCGCGCGGTACCAAGATCACCGATATTGTTATTTTAGTCGTTGCCGCTGATGATGGCGTCATGCCTCAAACAATTGAAGCAATTCATCATGCTAAAGCGGCCAGTATTCCGATTATTGTGGCCGTTAATAAGATGGATAAGCCTGAAGCCAATGTTGAGCGGATTAGGCAGGAGTTGGTTGCGCATGAGGTTGTACCAGAAGACTGGGGCGGTGACACGATGTTTATGGAAGTCTCGGCTAAAACGGGTCAAGGTATCGATGCATTGCTAGAAAGTATTTTGTTGCAAGCAGAGCTACTAGAGCTTAAGGCACCGGTTAAGACAGCTGCTAAAGGTGTGGTGATTGAATCGCGTCTGGATAAAGGGCGTGGGCCTGTTGCAACCATACTGGTTCAATCCGGTACTTTAAAACGTGGCGATGTTTTGCTGGCTGGTGCTGTGTTCGGAAAAGTACGTGCCATGAGTGATGAAAATGGAAAACCGATCAAACAAGCAAGCACTTCAATACCCGTTGAAATACAGGGTTTGTCCGAGGTGCCTGATGCTGGTGAAGTAGTGATTTCCCTTGACGATGAACGTAAAGCACGCGAAATAGCATTATTCCGGCAAGGTAAATACCGTGATGTAAAACTCGCCAAATTGCATGCAGCAAAGCTTGAGAATATTTTTGAGCAGCAAGCAGACGTCAAAGTGTTGACACTGATCATTAAAGCTGATGTGCAGGGTTCTTGTGAGGCCCTGGCTCATTCGTTACATAAAATTTCAACTGATGAAGTGAAAGTCAACATTATTCATAGCGCAGTTGGTGCAATTATTGAATCAGATATTAATTTGTCGCTAGCTTCAAAAGCCGTGGTAATCGGCTTTAATGTGCGTGCGGACGCAAGTGCACGGAAATTAATCGCTTCAAGTGGTGTGGATGTCCGTTATTACAACATTATTTATGAAGCGGTTGATGAGATTAAAGCAGCACTTTCTGGAATGATGTCACCGGATCGTAAGGAAAACATTCTGGGTCTGGTGGATATTCGCGAAGTGTATCGGATTCCCAAAGTGGGAGTGGTGGCAGGCTGCTTTGTGTCGGAAGGCATTGTTAAGAAGGATTCGTTGGTTAGATTATTGCGTGATGGTAAAGTCGTGCATAGTTGTGAATTGGATTCACTGAAACGCTTTAAAGACGATGTAAAAGAAGTGAGAGAAGGATCCGAGTGTGGAATATCTCTGAAAAATTACAGTGATCTCCAGGTGGCTGATCAGTTAGAAGTATATGAAGTTATTGAAACGGCGCGTTTTTTATAACAAGCATTTTTGCTAGGTACTTAAAACTATGCCCAAAGATTACTCGCGAGCACTGCGTATTGCAGACCAAATGCAACGTGAATTGGCGGATATTTTTATGCATGAAGTCAAAGATCCACGTGTCAAACAGGTCACAATTACAGCTGTTGAAGTTAGCCGTGATTATAGTCATGCTAAAGTTTTCTACACCATATTGGGTAGCCAGGAAGAAAAATTTCTGGTGGAAAAAGGCTTGGGCAACGCGAATGGTTTTTTGCGCTCAAGCGTGTCACATAGAATCAAATTAAGAGTCGTTCCGCAGTTACATTTCATTTATGATGAATCCGTAGAGCGCGGCATGTATCTGTCAAAACTGATTGACGAAGCCGTTGCGCTGGAAAAAGACGCCAATCAATCAAACCCTAATCTCTAAAGCATGCATGACGCACGCGATTGCTTCACAAAAAAAATCACAATCATTTATTAAACGCAATATTAGTGGTGTCCTGCTATTAGATAAGCCTTTTGGTATCTCTTCCAATAAAGCTTTGCAAATCGCTAAACGTCATTATTCTGCGGCTAAATCCGGGCATACGGGTACGCTTGACCCGATGGCCACGGGCTTGCTGCCGATTTGTTTTGGTGAGGCGACTAAATTTTCATCTGTTTTACTCAGTGCGGATAAAACTTATGAAGCAGTGTTAAAACTTGGTTACATGAGTACGACGGGTGATGCAGAGGGAGAAATTGAGAAACTGACGCCTCGGAAAAATGAGGAAGCACTAACATTACTGCAATGTGAGCAAGTCTTACAGTGTTTTATTGGTAAGATTATGCAAATGCCGCCGATGTATAGCGCACTGAAACATCAAGGAAAACCGTTGTATATCTATGCCAGAAATGGCGAAGTTGTTAAGCGACAAGCCCGTGAAGTTAGTATTTACAAAATACAAGTCAATGCGTTACACGAGGATGAGCTTCACATAACGGTTACTTGTGGGACAGGCACTTATATCCGCACTTTGGCAGAAGATATTGGTAGAGCATTAGGATTTGGCGGTGCCTATTTAGTAAAGTTAAGTCGTTGTGCTATAGATTGTTTTGACCTGTCGCAGGCGTATACATTAAACGTGCTAGAAGAGATGGAGCCAATAGCGCGTGATCGCTGCTTACTGCCGGTTGATTGTTTTTTGTATGCTTATCCTGCTTTGACGCTTGATAAGATGGCAGCTTTGTATTTAATACAGGGACGTGTAGTATCTGTCGATACGCAGAATATTGCTACTGGTAAAACAGTTCGTTTATTTAATCAGCAACAACAATTTATGGGTTTGGGTGAGGTGACGGGAGAACAAAATATAATCTCTAAGCGTTTGCTTGCTAACTCTAATTTTGAAACAAATAGTTAACAAAGTGCCGGTTTTTTAAGATTGAATTTCTATTTGCGAAGCTTTCTATATTATAATTGAACCCTGTCAATAGCCGATAATCAATGCGATCATAGTAGGTTTGCAACATAATTGCAGATTTCTCGGAGTATGTCCGATCCCAGCGCGGTCGTATATTGCCGCCTTCACTATGTCCTCTTGATGCTTCAGCTTGGATAATGGGTGTGCATTGAGTTGGGATTTATCCAGTCTGTCACCATGTGAGCTGTAAACGAGATCACCCTGCAATGTGAATTGATCAATTCCACGGGTATGATCCAACCTGAAGCCGCCTCTGGCATTGTGCCAAGCATCGTTGGGATTTCCTCCCGGAATTGATTTCATGTGATCTCTGGTGAAGATTTTTGCATAGAAGCGGTAGGGTGTACTATCATTGGTTTTCCCGCCATAGCGTGCACCAAAGAAACCATGCTCAAAACTACCGCCATCCGCAGTAAGAAATAATCCTTGTGTTTCAGAAGCTTTCTTGGTGATGACGTTAATAATTCCATTTGCTGCGTTAGTCCCCCAGACTGTAGCAGCAGGTCCGCGAATGATTTCGATAAGTTCTATATCCTCCATAAATGTATCTTGTTGTACCCATAGCGTACCGGCGATCAATGGTGAATAATCACTACGTCCGTCTCAAGTACCTGTACTTTACTAGGAGTCTGTCGGATAGGACAGGTTAATAAAGTAACTATTGGAAATGAACTTCAGTTTTTGTCCGCTTCAAGTTTTCTACTGCATATCCAAAAGCAAGATTGGAAATTTATTTGTAGTTCAATTCACTTTGCACAAAGGGTTTCTTGTTTTCGCTATCCTGTCGTCATTGCAAACATTCGCTTGAAATTATAGGCCATGGTGACCAGCCTCCATTCACCCGCTGCTGCTTGAAGTCCACGCATCAGGAACTGACGAAAGCCTAATACCTGTTTGATAATACCGAACACTGGCTCGACAGTGCATTTACGTCTGCTGTGGATAAATAAAACGAATTACAACCTATATTTCTTTAAAAAGATCAATAAGGAACCTTATCAATCAGTGCTATTAGATAATCAAATTCCTGTTCGTTTATTAGAATCTGTGACAATTTGTAGGGCTGTTTCAGAAACGCCATGTTGCACCAACATAAATGCCACGTGGGATGCGTGTGGGTAACGAAGGAATAAAATCAGATTGGGATTCTCTGTGATTCTGAGTGAACAGGTTTTGTCCTACAAGAAAGAATTCAACATTTTGCACGGGCTTCCAAGCCAGCTTAGCGTCCATCGTCACATAATCCTTGATATTATAAAAAGGAAGATTGCTGACATAGCGCAGCCAAAGGTTTAATTCTACTTTCTCTGATAGATCGTAGTTTGAACGAAATGATAGCTGATGTTGTGGATTTGCTTTATTTGCTCCGCCTGTTGTTGCGTCTATTTGACTGAATTCGGCATTGGAGTTAACGTCAATATTCTGGTAGCTGTAGTTTCCTTGTAGGCGCCATATTTCATGTGGCCGCCAGTCTACTGAAACTTCACCACCATAGGAGTGCGCGGACGCTTGGTTATTGAAAAATATAGGTAACATCAAATGCTGATGAATCCCAACGCTAGGTCTAATCGTACCAAAGTTGAAATCACGCAATTGACTATAGTCATTAAAAAATCCGGCAACATCAATAGATGCATTTGTTGTAAATTGATGACGATAACCTAGCTCGTAAGCAACTAATTTCTCGGAACCGTAATTATTTGATCCTTGCACGGCCATCATAATTGGTAGTGAAGAATCTTGTAGCCCTGGTAGTGATTGTGCTGAACCAGAATTAATCAGGGCATCATTTTCACCCCGAGATGGTGTTCGCACTGCACGGGCTACGGATAACCAAATCGAGTTCTGCTCATCCGGCATCCACAATAAGCGGGCATCAGGTTGCACTTCAAAGCCGGTAAAATCGTTGTGTCCAAGCCTAACACCCAGCGTTAACTTTAATTGATCAGGCAACAGCATGATCTCATCACGTACAAAAATACTGACAAAATGATTCGTTCCTTGACGAGGAATAAAGTTTAATAACGCAGTATCATTAACTTTATTGTTATACAAACGAAAGTTCGTTCCCCAAGTTACATCATGTCGGTCTAAAATCGGCAACCGATGCCGGAAATCAACATCGAAGCTTTCGGCGTATTTTGTACTTGGTACTAATTGATTGTGAATACGGTCATAATATATCTGCAACATGGTCGACGACCTTGAGGAGAAATTTCTGTCCCAGCGAAAACGAATGTTCCCACCCTTTTCCTTAGTATCAACAATATCGAGCCTGACAAAAGGCGGTGTTAATGTCGGCTGATTCAGGGTGTCGCCGATACTGTTTATAAAGATATCACCTTGCAAGGTAAATTCGTCAATGTCGCGCGTATGATCCAGTCGAAACCCAGCTCTGGCCGAGTGCCAAGTATCATTTGCATTGGCGCCTGCTAACGTGGTTGTGTTATCGCGAGAAAATCCTTTTGCATAGACCCGAAATGGCGTATTCTCACCCAATTTTCCGCCATAACGTGCGCCGACAAAACCACGTTCAAAGCTGCCGCCGCCTGCGGTTAATAAAGCGCCTTGTGTATCAGCTGCCTTTTTGGTAATAATATTGATTACGCCATTCATTGCGTTTGCACCCCATATCGTCGCGCCAGGGCCTCTTATTACTTCGATACGTTCGATATCTTCAATGAATGTGTCTTGTTGGCTCCAAATCACACCTGAAAATAATGGTGTATAAACACTACGGCCATCCATCAACACTTGTAATTTATTTGCAAAACGCCCATTGAAGCCACGCACACTGATGGACCATTTATCAGTCCCTACACGCGCTACCTGCACGCCGGGTGCCATGCGTAGCGCGTCGGGAATACTAGTTGCACCGGATCGGCGAATATCGTCTTGCGTAATAACAAAAACAGCAGCAGCTACTTCAGAGACTTTTTGTGAGCGCCTAGATAC
>JAJFJK010000164.1 GCA_021774075.1 Nitrosomonas sp.
CGTTCAAATGGCGGCGGCGTGAAGTGAAAGGCAGTCAGATTAAAAATACAATAGCTAACTTACGCAATTAAACACTAGTTGCACCGGATCGGCGAATATCGTCTTGCGTAATAACAAAAACAGCAGCAGCTACTTCAGAGACTTTTTGTGAGCGCCTAGATACTGTGGTTACTTCAATATTCATCAATTCTTCAAGGCTCAAATCAATCAGTGTGTTTGTGTTAACTTGCTCAGCATTGCCATAAACACCAGCTGCGCTGGCAATATTTGAAATACACGCGCTTACCATTACCGCAATTAGGGTCACTAATAATGATTTGCTTATAGAAGGTATCATCATTGATACACCTCGGTAGCGAGTTGTAGTAATTTTGAACTAATGTTTAATTTGGCACTGTGGGCAGATTCCAGATTTACTTCAAAATTGATTTTGTTTTGGGCCAAATTCATATTGATGATGACCCCTTTTTTTGCTGCCTCCGGACTGTCGGCAATCGTCAGGACAGGTTCTCCCTGCACACTTGCTAAAATATTAGGGAGGTTGTCGATGGCTGATTTAGAGATAAAGAGAGCGTGGCATTCTTTACTCTTCTCAAGACTGGTTAAACGCGATATCTTGATATTATTGTTATCGACAGATTTCGCTTGTAATTTGTCGATTTCCTGGCCGAAATGGTCTTCACCATAAATGCAAATATTTAACGTCTGATCAATATCATCAGGCCACTGGGTAAATGCGATAAAGTTGTAGAGGAAAGCAGCTTTAACTTGATATTCCTCTAGATCATTGGCTACTGCTGCGGATGCTAGCAATTGCATCCCAAGAACAAGCCCTAGAAATTGAACAATCAAACTGTGCCTCAGTCTCATTTTTAACCTGGATAGAACCTTTATAGGGTTTCTAATATCCACTAATTCTAGAAGCGCCATGCTGCCCCCACGTAGATGCCTCGGGGTATGTTTGTCGAGAGCGAAGAGATAAAATCAGATACAATTTCTCTGTGATTCTGGCTAAGCAGATTTTGGCCGACTAGGAATAACTCAACATTTTTGGTTGGTTTGAACGCTAGTCGGGTGTCCATTGTGACGTAGCCGGGAATATTGTAGAGATCTACACTGCTCACATAGCGCAGCCACAGATTGAATTGTATTCTTTCTGACAAATCATAATTTGAGCGAAGTGAAACTTGATGCTGGGGACTCACCTTGTCAGCACTGCCCGTCGTTGAATCGATTTGATTAAATGCAAAATCAGAATGCGTATGTATATCTAGATAGCTGTAATTACCCTGAAGACGCCATCTATCGTAGGGGCGCCAATCAGCAGACGCCTCTACACCGTAAGTATGCCCGGAGCCTTTATTAGTAAGCACTAATGGCAACACAAGGTGGGGTGGAAAACCAGACTGGAAAATTGGAGATCCCGCAGATGGATCTCGTAGTTGGCTATAATCATTGTAAAAAACGGCGATATCAACTGAAGCTTGCGGTGAGAACTGATGGCGATATCCTAATTCATATGCTATCAATTTTTCAGAAATAAAATTTGATGAACCCACCGCCTGAGCAAGAATAGGAAGTGGTAGCGAGGTCGATGTCCCAGGAATTGTACTTAATGTTCGCACATTAAGCCGGCCATCATTCTCAGATCGCGAAGGTGTACGTACGGCACGTGAAACAGACGCCCAAACCGAGTTGTGTGCATTGGGTGTCCACAATAAACGTGCATTGGGTTGAATTTCCAGGCCTGTGAAGTCATTGTGATCAAGCCGCATACCGAGGGTAAACCGGAGGTGTTCAGGGATCAAAGTGATTTCATCACGCACGTACATACTTGCAAGGTGATTTGTTTGCTGGCGTGGCCTGAATGATATTAATTCAGAATCAAATACTTTATTGTGATACAAACGATAGTTAACACCCCAAGTTAAATCGTGATGATCTAATAAAGGGAGGCGGTGTTGGAGATCAATATCAAAGCTTTCAGTACTATAATTGAGGCCTGTCAATAACCGGTAATCGATTCGATCATAGTAAGTTTGCAGCATAATTGAGGATCTTTCAGAATAGGTTCGGTCCCAGCGTAGACGGATATTGCCACCTTCTGTATGTCCTCTTGACGTTTCAGCCTGGATAATAGGTGCGCTGAGCTGGGATTTATCTAGCCTGTCACCAAATGAACTGTAAAAGAGATCGCCCTGCAACGTAAATTGATCAATCTCGCGAGTATGGTCCAGCCTAAAGCCACCTCTGGCATTATGCCAAGCATCATTAGCGCTTCCTCCCGAAATTGATTTCATGTGATCTCTCGTGAAACCTTTTGCATAGAAACGATAGGGGGTACTTTCATTGATTTTTCCGCCGTAGCGCGCGCCAAAAAACCCCTGTTCGAAACTGCCACCGCCCGCAGTAAGAAATAATCCTTGTGTCTCAGAAGCCTCCTTAGTGATGATATTGATCACACCATTAACTGCATTCGCGCCCCACACAGCCGCGCTGGGGCCACGTATCACTTCGATACGGTCGATATCTTCCATCAGCGTGTCAAGTTGTTCCCACTGCACACCTGCAAAAAGTGGATTGTAGACACTGCGGCCATCCAACAATACCTGCAGCTTGTTGGCAAAGCGGCCATTGAAACCACGTACACTGACCGACCATTTGTCGGTGCCTATGCGCGCAACTTCTACACCCGGCGCCATCCTTAAAGATTCTGGAATACTGGTTGCACCGGATCGGCGAATATCGTCTTGCGTAATAACAAAAACAGCAGCAGCTACTTCAGAGACTTTTTGTGAGCGCCTGGATACTGTGGTTACTTCAATATTCATTAATTCTTCAAGGCTCAGATCAATCAGTGTATTTTTGCTAGCTGATTCAGCATTGCCATAAATACCAGCTGCGCTGGTAATGTTTGAAACACACACAATTAACATTGCTGCAATTTGGCTAGTTAACAATAATCTGCTTGTAGGAGGTATTTTTATTGATCGTTTCGCCCGGCAAACCAATCCTGGGAACTGAGCCAGAAAATTACACCTAAGGCTATCCAGTCTACGTAGTTTAGTTAAAGGGCTCATAATTTCTAATTGCTCTCTAGAAATGCCATTTGGCTCCCGCATAAATACCTCTTGGTATGCGTGTGGGAAGTGTAGGAATAAAATCGGATACAATTTCTCTATGACTCTGGCTAAGCAGATTTTGACCAACAAGGAATAGCTCGATATTTTTTGTCGGCTTGAATGCCAGTTTGGTGTCCATTGTGATGTAACCAGGGATGTTGTAGAAATCTACACTACTCACATAACGCAGCCACAGATTGAATTGCATTCTTTCCGATAAATCAAAGTTTGAGCGAAGTGAAATTTGATGTTGGGGACTCACTTTGTCAGCACCACCTGTTGTTGGATCAATTTGTTTGAAAGCTGGATTAGAATGGATATGCATATCAAGATAACTGTAATTACCCTGCAGACGCCATCTATCGAAAGGCCGCCAATCAGCAGACACCTCAATGCCGTGAATATGCCCAGAAGCTTGGTTAGTAAACCCAGTTGGTAACACTAAATGAGGTGGAGAGGTGGAGCTTAAAAAAGGAACCCCGTTAGATAGATCACGTAATTGACTATAGTCATTATAGAAAGCAGCAATATCAACGGATGCCTGTGGCGAGAACTGATGGCGGTATCCTAGTTCATAAGCTATCAATTTTTCAGAATTGAAGTTTGATGACCCTACTATTTGAGCGAGAATAGGGAATGGGAGTGTCGTTGATGATCCGGGAATTGCGCTTAATGTTCGTGCATTAAGTGTAAGATCATTCTCAGCCCGTGAAGGTGTGCGTACGGCGCGTGCAACAGACATCCAAACCGAATTCTGTTCATTTGGCGTCCACATTAAACGTGCATTGGGTTGGATTTCCAAACCGGTAAAATCATTATGGTCAAACCGTGCACCCAGAGTAAAGCGTAGATATTCAGGTATCAGAGTGATTTCATCACGCACAAACAAACTTGCAAGATGATTGGTTTGCTGGCGTGGCCTGAATGAGAATAATTCTGTATCAAACACTTTATTATGATACAAGCGATAATTGGCTCCCCAGATTAAATCGTGCCTATCAAAAAGAGGAAATCGCTGTTGAAAATCAATGTCAAAACTTTCTGTTTTAAACTGGCTAGACGTTAACAACTTAAAATCAGTGCGATCATAGTAAGTCTGTAGCATAATTGAAGACTTCTCAGAATAAGTCCGGTCCCAGCGCAGTCGTATATTCCCACCTTTACTATGTCCTCTTGAAGATTCAATCTGGATAATGGGCGCACTGAGTTGGGATTTGTCCAGCCTGTCACCGATTGAATTATAAAAGAGGTCGCCCTGCAACGTAAAATGATCAATCCCACGGGCATGATCCAGCCTAAAACCGCCTCTGGCATTGTGCCAGGCATCATTGGCACTTCCTCCCGAGACTGATTGCATATGATCTCTCGAGAAACCTTTTGCATAGAAACGATAGGGTGTACTGTCATTTATTTTTCCACCATAGCGTGCACCCAAGAAGCCACGTTCGAAGCTACCGCCGCCTGCAGTAAGAAATAAACCTTGCGTTTCAGCGGCCTTCTTGGTGATGATATTGATGACGCCATTGACTGCATTCGCGCCCCACCCAGCTGCGCTGGGGCCGCGTATCACTTCGATACGTTCTATATCTTCCATCAGTGTGTCTTGTTGTTCCCACTGCACGCCTGAAAAGATTGGGTTATAGACACTACGACCATCCATCAGCACCTGTAGTTTGTTCGCACTACGGCCATTAAAACCGCGTATACCAATTGCCCATTTGCTAGCATCTATCCGTGACACGACTACACCGGGTGCCATGCGCAAAGCTTCCGGGATACTGGTTGCACCGGATCGGCGAATATCGTCTTGCGTAATAACAAAAACAGCAGCGGCCACTTCAGAGATTTTTTGTGAGCGCCTGGATACTGTGGTTACCTCAATATTCATCAATTCTTCAAGGCTCAGATCAATTAGTGTGTTCGTGCTAACTTGTTCAGCATTGCCATAAATACCTGCTGCGCTGGTACTGTTTGCAATGCACAGGCCTACCATTATTGCAATGAGGGTGACTAACAATGATTTACTTATAGAACGCATTATCATTGATACACCTCGGTAGCGAGTTGCAATAATCTTGAGCTAATGTCTAGTCTGACACTACGTGCAGATTCCAGATTTACTTCAAAATTGATTTTGTTTTGGGTCAGGTTCATATTGATGATGACCCCTTTACTTGCTGCCTCCGGACTGTCGGCAATCGTCAGAATGGATTCTCCCCGTACACTTGCTAAAATATTAGGAAGGTCATCGATAGCTGATTTAGAGATAAAGAGTACGTGACATGCTTTACTCTTCTCAAGACTGGTTAAACGTATTACCTTGATGTTATTGTTATCGACAGATTTCGCTTGTAATTTGTCGATTTCCTGGCCGAAATAATCTTCTCCATAAATACAAAGATTCAGCGTTTGATCAATGTCGTCAGGCCATTGAGTAAACGCGATAAAGTTGTAAAGGAAAGCAGCTTTAACCTGATACTCATTAATATGATTGACTGCAAGCAGTTGTGTACTAAGAACAAGACCTATAAATAGGGTAATGAGACGATGTCTTAGTTTTGTTTTTAGCCTGGGTAGATTATTTATCAGACTCATAATTTTTACGTGAGCATGTAAGAGATAGCTTCTCTATAATCCAAGGAAAATAAACCCTGTTCGACAAGTATGAATGCAATATTAATCGCCTCTGGGCGATATCTTTCTCGTTATAATTCCGTGAAAAATTATACATATATTGATAAAAGGAGATTTTTTGTTCTGAATTACGGCAAAAATATTTTTATTAACGGGGGTTACAATTAATAATCTTATTGTCAATTGTTAAGCAGACTTTGTCTCTACCTAAATTTTTGGCTGCATAAAGTGCTTTGTCAGCGGCATTTATTAAATGATCTGGGTTTTTGATACTGGCGTTCTTTAAAGCAACACCAATACTGATCGTTACTTTAATAGAAGTTTCATCAATCTTTATTTTTTGTGTCTTTATCTGTCGGCGAAGTCTTTCTGCAAATAAAGCTGCAGATTTTTTGTCTGTACTTCCACTTGGACAAATGATTAAAAACTCTTCACCACCCATGCGACAGAACCTGTCACTATTACGAGCGGTAGCCCGAATAGAAACTGCTATTTCTTTAAGCACTTTATCACCGACTGCATGACCATAGGTGTCATTGATTTTTTTAAAGTAATCAATGTCGATTAGCATAACGGCCATTGGGTCGCCAGACCGTTCAGAGATGCTCCAGGTTTCAGATAATACGTTTATTCCCGCACGTCTATTGGGCAGATTCGTAAGCATGTCTGTTAATGCGATATGCTCTAGCTTACGATTAGTTACGGCTAATTCAGCGGCAAAGTGTTTGAGTTGTTCACGGTCGCGTTCCCATGACTCTTGTAATGTACGATAGTGCCAAGCTGCACGTAATCTGGCACGAAAGGCGCGTAGATTGATCGGTTTTGTCACATAATCATCCACACCTGCGTCAAATGCTTTAATGATTTCCTCTTCATCTTCAAGGCTGGTAAGCATGATGATATACAAATTCTGACCCCAATCTGTGGCGCGTAAGGATTGCGTTAATTTAAGTCCATCCATAACCGGCATAATCCAATCAGTCACCACTACATGCGGCAATAATTCCATCGATAAAGACAAGGCTTGTTGGCCGTCACTCGCTGTATATACTGTGTGACCCAGAATATTGGATAGCAAGCCTTCAACAAGAACAAGGCTAGATGGATCATCTTCTACTAATAACACACGAAGCGAAGATGCTTCCGCTGCATTTTCCACGCGCGGCGCAGAAACATTCATCATCTTATGAAATGGGGGCAGTTGTGTGGCTGATATCTTGAGCAACTTGCCCCATGATTGCCATTCCTGTATGGCATGATCAATTAAGTTGCCAAATGATTCGGTGTCTAAGCTAATTTTTCCGCCAAGTAGTATGAGCCCAGAAATAAGTTTGTTACGTTCTGATTCTGAGGCTAAGCCAAAATCGGCTATTTGTTTCGCCAAGTAAAGCAAGTGTACAATTTGATGCGGGCGGGAGCCTTCGGAGAAGGATGACTCAGAAGGCTTTTCATGATAATAGACAGACTCTACTAGAATTTTGGGAATGCCAAAATTGATCAGCATGGCAGCAGTTAACTCATTGTGATTTGTTTGTAAATACTGTTTTTCGAGCTCAATCAGAGGCGTATTTGGTGTTTCCTTTTCTATCAGTTCGGAATACTGAGTTGGATAAATTGTGGCTAATGCTAAACAGCCGATACGTGCCATTAAACTGCAAGCAAATAAATCATCTGACGAACAGACTCGGGTCGATTTACTTAGTTCCTGAATGGCAATCGCCATAAGTAACGAATGTGACCAGAATTTTTGGTAATCAAATGCCTTACAAGCGCCCCCTTGATATTGATCTATCAATGAGAATCCCATTGCCAGCCCTTTAACTGTCGTTAAACCAACACGAGAGACGGCATCAAATACAGATGATATAGCACGCGTGCCCTGATTTGATGCGTTGGCTCGCTGAATCAACCGTCCTGAAAGCGCCGGGTCAATTTGAATGAGTTTGGCAATTTCATGGATAGAGATATTTTCTTGTTGACATGCATCCAATAAAGAAAGTGCTACTCCTTTGGGGCTAGGTAGCAACGCGTTAATTTTAAGATGGTTAATATCAGCTATTTTCATGTTATATTTTCTTGGGCTCAATTGCCTGGATAGACCACTGCTTCTCAGAAAGAAAAAGAATTTCGTTTCCATTTATGGGTTTACTAAAGTAATACCCTTGTAAGGTCTCACAACCTAAAAATTTTAGAGCTTGTGCCTGATCCAGTGTTTCGATACCCTCAGCAGTTAAGGTAAAACCAAGATTTTTGGATAAAGAAATAATTGCCCGAACGATAGCCAGACTATCCATCTCTTCAAGCATGTTTCTGACAAAGACTTGATCCACTTTAATTGTATTAATGGGAAGTTGCTTTAAATAATTCATGGAAGAGTAACCCGTGCCAAAATCATCTAGCGCGATTTGGATGTTATGGTCACGTAAAGTTTTGAGTGTATCTAGGGTATTGTGACTGTATTCCATCAAAGCGCCTTCTGTGATTTCCAGAATAAGTTGGTTTGGTGGAAAACCTGTGTTAGCCAAAATTTTTAGTACATTTTTAACTAAATCAGGATTTTTAAACTGTATAGGAGAAAGGTTCACAGCTACTCGCAAACATTGCCCATTCTTCCGCCATTGAACTGCTTCAGTACAGGCTGTTCGCAATACCCATTCTCCTATGGGAATGATTAAACCGTTTTCTTCTGCTAATGGAATAAAATCGAGAGGGGAGATTAGTCCCTGTTTAGGGTGCTGCCAACGAAGAAGAGCCTCTACTGACTGAAAACTATTACTTGTAACATCAAACTGTGGTTGGTATACAAGGTAGAATTCATTTTGTAGCAATGCATTACGTAAATCATTCTCCAGAGTCAATCTTTTTTCAGCCTGTTGTGTTAAAGCACTGCTGTAGAATTGGCAATTATCCCGACCTTCATTTTTTGCGTGATACATTGCTGTATCCGCATGCTTTAACAAAGTTTCAACATCTTCACCATCATCTGGATAGAGGGCAATACCAATACTTGCTGTAAGTACAACATCACGGCTTTCAAGATGAAAAGGGCGTCGCATAGTTTCGCGAATTCGATGTGCCATAATTAAGGCATCTTCCACACAAGGAAGGTTAGTAATGACTACTGTAAATTCATCACCTCCGAGGCGAGCGAGTTCAACGCCTGATTGGCTAACGTCGTGACTACGTGATACAAAATCAGAAGAGCGAATGCTGTTTTGTATACGGTCAGCGGCCCATTGCAGTATTACATCACCTGTATTGTGACCTATTGTGTCATTAATACTCTTGAATCCATCCAGATCCAGAAAAAGCATTGCCAATTTGTCACCTGTATGTTTAGCACGCTTAATTTCCCGTTCTAAACGATCCATAAAGGATTGACGATTAGGCAATCCAGTTAGGCTGTCGAAATATGCGAGTCGGAATATTTTACTCTCCGAGTTTTTACGTTCAGTTATGTCACGAACAAGGCATAGCGTTTCCTGTGGATCAATAACTACAATCCGACTTTCATAGTGCCTACTTTCTTGTTCACTCAATTTGAGTTGATATTCAAAATGCTCGGTCGTATTATTTGTGCGAGCTCTATTTATAGCATTTAGATATATTTTGACAGTATCTCCAGGAAGGGATTGGTTTAATGCCTCTCCCTGTTTGGATATAAACCAGGAGGTATTGTCAGAATGATTGCATGTGTTGATGACTATGCCATCATTATCCAAAATGAACATTGTGTCAGGAATCGCGCTAAAAATTGCTTTGCTGCGTGCATTAGCAACTTTGAGATCGAGTAAGTTCAGATAAGCGCGTCTTAAGTACAATATTCGATAATGAATTAAACCCCAGTTTATTGGCTTGGCGATAAAATCTGTCGCGCCTGCTTCAAAAGCACGATTGATTGATTGCGCGTCATCCATTCCTGTCACCATGATAATGGGCAATTCATTGCCTATTTTTTTGCGTAGGTGAGAACACGCCTCATAGCCATCCATAAGAGGCATATCTACATCAAGCATAACCATGTCAATTGGGTTCTTTTCAAATAGGCGAATAGCTTCTTCTCCATCGCAAGCAAGCATTACACTAAAGCCGACTTTTTCTAACGCAGCTTGCATGAGAAATCTGGCTGTCACATCATCATCAGCCAGTAGAACTTTAAAAGATTCTGTTGTCATGATTGATTGAGTGTTTTTTTGATTTCGACCAGGACTTGTTGATAATGTTGAAGCAAGTTTTCTTGCAGTGCTTTTGCTTGAGTTAGTTCTCCGGCTCGCCCATGCGCTTCTAGTTGCTTGAACATTTCTGACAAACTTTCAGCTCCGATATTGGCTGAACTGGATTTTAATGTATGCGCTAATCGACACAAGCTATCAGTATCCTCATTCATAATGGCGTCTTTAAGCTTGTGCATATAGTCATCCGCAGGCTCAAGAAAAGCATGAAGAATCTTGTTGACCAGTTCATGCCCACCTGATGCATCAAGGCTGCGAATCTGATCAAGTAGAACCGGATTGAGTACAGGTGCATCGTTTGCTTTAGTTGTTATTTCAACCATTTCTGATTTTTCTGTATTTTTCAGGTTAATTCTGTCTTTTTGTAGCCAACGAAGGATTATTTGTTGCAGTTGATCAAATGAGTAAGGTTTAGAAAGAAAATCATCCATTCCAGCATTTAGACAATCAGTCCGATCATTTTCTGAGACATTAGCTGTCATTGCAATGATTGGTAGCTGATTGTTATTGTCGAGTTGTTTCCGAATGAACGAGGTTGCTTCAAAACCATCCATCACGGGCATTTGGCAATCCATTAGAATAATGTCGTAACTATTTTTACAAACAAGATCTGCAGCTTCCTTACCATTATTAGCGATGTCTGTTTTCAGGCCGAGCTTTGTCAACATGGCTAGAGCTACTTCCTGATTAACGAGGTTGTCCTCAGCTAATAATATTTTGCCATTTAAGTCTTGTACTTGTAAAAAGGTTAAATCTCTCTTTAAGATTTTATTGATGGTGGTGTCAAGACTACACCTCATTAAATCATTAATAATTTCAAATAATTCTTGTTGACGAATAGGTTTGTTTACACAGCGCATAATGCCAACATCCTGCCGCTCAAGTTGGCTGGTGTTACTATAAGTTGAAGTTAGCATTATCAAACGAATCTTGGTTAAATGGGGATCTGTGTGAACCTTTTTTGCTAGTTGTAACCCATTCATTTCTGGCATATTCATATCTAGAATTGCTAAGTGAAATGGTTTTTTATCTTCTTGGGCCTGAGTCATATACTTTAATGCCTGTTTTGCGCTATCAGCACAAACAACAACCATATGCCTGCTTTGCAACTGCAGCATAAGAATTTCTCGGTTAGTTTGGTTGTCATCTACAACGAGGACCTTGACGTCTTGCAGATCATTAGAATTAGATAAGGCTATATGTTCTACTTTAGATTTTTTCATCAGTAGATTAATGATGAATTTGGATCCATGGCCTGGTGAGCTTTCAACATAAATGCTCCCTCCCATTAATTCAACTAAACTTTTACAGATAGTAAGGCCAAGCCCAGTCCCTCCATCTTGACGTGTTGTGGTGCCATCTGCTTGTGAAAAATGCTTAAAAATCTTTTCTTGATGTTCTAACGGAATACCAATACCGGTATCTTCTATACATATGTGGATGTTAGATTGGGTTTCAGTTTTATTAAACATCTTTGTGCGAATAATGACTTCCCCCTGAGCAGTGAATTTAATGGCATTATTCAGTAAATTTGCGATCACTTGGCGTAACCGAAAAGAGTCTCCTCTTACAAAGAATGGCATGCTAGGCGGTACAAACTGTGCAGCCAGCTCTAACTTTTTTTCATCAGCAGATTGGGCAAACATACCAAGTGTGTCTTCAATTAATTTAACTAAATCAAAGTCAATAGTTTCTAACTCTATATGACCAGACTCAATTTTAGAAAAATCAAGAATGTCATTGATAATATTTAAAAGATGCTGGCCAGAGTGCTGTACTGTTTTCGCAAAACGATGCTGGTCCGAATTTAATTGACTACTAAGCAGTAATTCGGTCATGCCAAGGATTCCGTTCATTGGTGTACGGATTTCGTGACTCATTGTAGCCATAAATTCACTTTTGGCTTTACTGGAAGATTCTGCGGCCTCTTTAGCAAATACCAGCTCTTCGGTTCGGTATGCGACTTCATCCTCAAGATGATCAAGATGATTGGCAAGCTTTGTATCGCGTTCTTCAATCATTTCCAGCATACTATTGAACCCTTTAGCCAGGGTATTCAATTCGGCAATATCGCTTGGCGCAGTACGTATTTTGTAATCAGCTTGGTTTGAAACATGCTCCATTACGCCGGATAGATGATTAAGAGGATCGAGTACAGATTTATTAAGTCGTTGAAGCAAAAGATACGCAATCATTAAGGCAAAAACAGCAGCGGCAATTGTGATGGCAATGTGCCAAAGTATCTGCCAATAAAGAGGAAACAAGCTTATTTCTAGATAGAGACCACCTAGAAGCAGATCATTGAAGTAAATAGGCTGAGTAATCGTAATAAAATCAATGTTCGTATAATAATTTTCAGTTAAGGAAATTATAGTTTCGGGGAGTGGATGATTGTCTACAGAATATTTTGCAAATTGTATTTTTTCGTCGCTATAAATGACAGCAGCTTGAATTTCCCGCGTATTACTGAGCGATTGTAATAATGTCTGGGCTGTACTTGAGTCTTTAAACATCAGTGCTGCGACCGCATTTTCAGCTAACAATTTTGCTGTTGACTGGCTTGATTCTAACAACGAAAAGAAACTTGTAAAGAAACTGCTAATGATAACGAGTAATGCAACCAATAGCATTGCAGTGCCTTGTGTAATTAAGCTGATTTGTTGCAGTTTTTCGCGTAATGTCTTTATAGTAGCTAATGGATTATTCATTATAGAGATGTTTCTATGCTCAACTGTTATCTTCCATGTTTGGGATTTTCTAACATTATTTAATTCAGATAAATAAATTGTTTGGAAAATACAAATTTTTCCAACTTGCTATAACAGAATACTATTCTCGCAACGGCCACTAAAGTCCGGCATGGCTGCTAGGTATCTCTAGTAGAAATCAAGGATGAACGCTAGTTGTCAATCTTTACAAAACTGCCATTTTGATTTGTCCATATTTCTCCAGTAAAGGCATCACTAATAGTCGTAGCATCAGTGGCAAAGCAATCAGCTACAGCCTGGCTCGCATATGTCCCTGTAAAGAAATAATTCACCGGTGGTGTTACTACGATTCCTTCTAAAGTGAAATCTGCTAGCAGTGCGGAAAGGGGTGAAGTAATGTCGAAGCAAAGATCGGAGTTCACAACCAAGCTGACCGCTTCGGTCGGTGCATTAATTGTACAGTGCTTAACATTAGCTGTAGCGTCTACAATAGCTTGAAATGGGTTGGGTAGCCCTGGAACGCTGGTTGTCAAACCCTCCATTCTCGATGAAGTAACAGTATTACTACTGAGCAAGGAAATACCGCTCGCGGTCGTTTGTTGTGGTACTTGGCAAATATTAGTGTTAGTAAGGTCAGGTAGGAGAACGCATTGACCATTTGAGGTGGCTGATATGACATTGCCGCTCTGGCTATAAGTAATTCCAGCAGGAACATTAGTGGTATCACAGGCGGCGATGTTTCCGTTACCGCCCGAATTTGCAATTTGGCCAATCAAGTTAGGAAGATTATCAATGAGCGTCGGATTATTTCCCCAAATACCCCCAAGTACATAAACACCACTATCATTTTGGTTTACACCTGCGTAAAAATCAGATTCTGGGTAATGCCGGAATAACCAGGGCTCGATGTTTTGCGTTGCCTGATGACTCGGGAAAAGCTCAGGGTAAGTTTTCTCAGCCCAGTTTAGCAAAGTTTCGGTATCATTAGCAATATCACTAAAAGCTAAATGAGCATTGATGAGTAAAGCTAATGTGCAAGTAGATAAAATTAGTTGCTTTATTTGTTTCATGTTAATAATCTCCGACTGATATTAATAGAGTCTATATTTGCTTTGGTTGATGGAGTATCCAGTATTAATTCGCATAAATTGAAGCTATATATTTGCATTTTTTGTATTGGGTCTAATACTAGAATAGGCTTATTACAAGCTTGTATTTCATGCTATTGAAGGTGCTGCCAAGGGTATGTCGGTACTGCCAAGTTAACTGTATCTGAGTGATAAAAGCAGAATGAACAATCCAGCGACACTATACAAACGCTATCAATTTCCATCTGAAATCATTTAGTACAAGGTGTGGCTTTATTATCGGTTTAATTTAAGTCACCGTGATATCGAAGACTCGTTAGCTTAAAAGGGAATCGTAGTGACTCACGAATCGATTCGTCTATGGAGCAACAAGTTTGGTTCGGTATATGCCAGGAAGCTGAAGAACCAACATCAAGGATACGGCGACACTTTCTTCCTTGATGAGGTATTCGTAAAGATTCAAGGCAAGCAACTGTATTTGTGGCGAGCGATAGACTAAGATGGTGAAGTGGTCGATATTTTGCTGCAGGCACGCAGGGATGGCAAAGCTGCTAGGTGTTTCTTCAAACAATTTCTCAAGAAATGTCGAAATAAACTGAGGAGAATCGTTACTGATAAGTTGAAAAGTTACGGAGTTGCTCACCGAGAGCTTGTCCCTGACGCAATTCACGATACTTCTCAATATGCGAATAATCGTGCTGAGCTTTCACATCAGCCAACCCGAGTAAGAGAACGAGGTATGCGTCGTTTCAAATCGATAGATCAGGCTCAACGATTCTTGGATGTGCATGCTATCTATTTAATCTTGGCCGTCATCTAGTGTCTGCCAGTCATTATCGGAATTTGAGACAAGGGACTTTGCGTCTTGGGAAAAGGTTACGTTAGCATAGAGGCGATAATTCCCGGGTTTGGTGCCCTACAAAAAAGTTAACTTGGCAATATACCATTCGATTTGTACATCAAGACGTGCCACAGATATTTCTAATGCGTTATAATCCTCCGTTTTACTTCGCTTAATAACTAATGTTGCAAGGAAGCAATTTGGCATGCGTGCGTGGTGACCGCAGGCTCTTTAAGGATATTAATTTTTCACTTGAGCCCGGCGGATTGATGCAGGTTCGTGGCCCAAATGGTAGTGGTAAAACCAGTATGTTGCGTATGTTGTGTGGATTGTCAGATCCTGCGCTTGGAGAAATTACCTGGTGTGGCGCAGCGATTCGGTCACTAAGTGGCGATTATTATGCCGCGATGACTTATATGGGACATTTGAGTGGCACTAAGGATGATCTAACGGTGGTTGAAAATCTGTGTATTTCCAGTGCATTGGCGGGTCTTGAAATAAATGAAACGCAAGCTTGTAAAGCGCTTGAGCACATGGGTTTGGGCGGGAGAGAAACGTTGCCAGTAAAGGTGCTTTCTCAGGGGCAGCGCAGACGCGTGGCGCTGGCGCGCTTGCTGGTTTGTCAAACAAAATTATGGATTTTGGATGAACCTTTGGCTGCTTTAGATGTGTCAGCTGTTAAGTTAATGCAGTCTATACTGGAGCAACATTTGGAGCAGGGTGGTATGGTGGTTATGACAACACACCAGGAAATAGATATTACCGCGGCATCAATAACACAATTGCAATTGGCTTGATATGTTTTTGTGGATAATCAAGCGTGATCTGTTGTTGGCTATGCGTCGACGCTCAGACGTATTTACCACGTTGTTTTTTTTCGTTATCGTGGTCAGCCTGTTTCCATTGAGTGTAGGGCCGGAAATGAATATGCTGCGGACGATGGCGCCTGGCGTTGTATGGGTCGCTGCGTTACTAGCTTCGATGTTGTCTTTGGGGCGTATGTTCTCTAATGATTATCTGGATGGTACATTAGAGCAGATGTTGCTTTCACCGCAATCATTATCATTGCTTGTTTTAGGGAAAGCATTGGCGCATTGGTTGGTGACTGGGGTTCCGCTGGTGTTAATGGCGCCTATATTGGGTATTCAGTATGATTTGCCCGTAGATGCACTTTTTGTATTAACAATTTCGTTATTGTTAGGAACGCCTGTTTTAAGTTTGATCGGTGCAATTGGCGCAGCGTTAACTTTGGGCCTGCGCGGTGGCGGTGTGCTGGTTTCGCTTTTGGTGCTGCCATTATATATTCCGGTGCTTATTTTTGGGTCGGGTGCAGTTGAAGCAAATATGGCAGGCCTTGGTTATGATGCGCATATGTCACTATTAGGGGCATTTTTACTTGTTTCGCTCGTGTTTGCGCCCTGGGCAGCTGCAGCATCATTACGCGTCTCTATGGAGTAGGTGGACTGTTAAGTAAAGAATCATTGATCAATACATCGTTGTTTGTTTCTGCTTGCGGTTTTTTATCTTCTGAAACTTTTAATTTCCTGAATCTTCTCAAAGAAAGCAATTCCTGATTTTTATTTTTAGTATAGAATTGCGGCTACAAAATTTAGGGCAAATGAAAGAATTGAAAGAATTCAAATTTAATATTAAGAATTATAAAATTTAATATGGCAATTAACTGGTTTAAATATTCTTCACCTGCAAGCTTTTATTCGCTTTCAGGTAAAATGATACCGATATTTGTATTTTTAGCAGTAGTTACGCTGATTGCGGGACTATATATCGGTTTCTTTGTGGCACCTACTGATTTCCAGCAGGGCGAGGCTTATCGAATAATTTTTATTCATGTGCCGGCAGCATGGATGTCAATGTTTTTGTACGTGGTAATGGCTTTTTGGGCTGGGATCGGTCTTGCATTTAATACACGGCTATCCTCTATGTTGGCGACTGCAATTGCACCAACTGGCGCTATGTTCACTTTTTTGGCGTTATGGACAGGTGCGCTTTGGGGTAAACCGATGTGGGGAACGTGGTGGGTATGGGATGCGCGATTAACATCTGAACTGATTTTGTTGTTTCTGTATATTGGTTTTATGTCTTTGCAGGCTGCGATTGATGATCCGCGTCGGGCAGATAAAGCAGGTGCTATTATTGCTTTAGTCGGTGTAGTAAATATTCCGATTATTTATTTCTCAGTGCAATGGTGGAATACACTGCATCAGGGCGCATCAGTGAGTCTTAATCAGGCACCAGCAATGGCAACAACAATGCTGACGGGAATGCTCATTATGGTAATTGCTAGCTGGATGTACTCTATCGCAGTAATATTAAAACGTGTGCGCGTTATTATTCTGGAACGGGAAAGTCACACGGCATGGGTCGCTGAGTTAAGAAAGAAGGAGGCAGCGCGATGAATTGGGAAAGTTGGTCGGAATTTTTTGCTATGGGTGGCGATGGTGTTTATGTCTGGGGATCATATTTTGTGACCTTTGCTTGCGTTATCGGTGAGGTGCTATTAATTTCAAATCGCCGAAGAACTTTGGACAAACAATATGGTCTGATTCACGACTCAAATAAAAAAGAGATAAATAATGAAACCTCGTCATAAGAAGCTTGCAGTGATCACTGTAAGCGTCGCTGCATTGAGTATTGCTGCTATCTTGGTGTTGAATGCATTCCAAAGTAATCTGGTATTTTTCTTTAGCCCAACGCAGGTTATGGCAAATGAAGCACCTGTTGGTAAGAGTTTCCGTATTGGGGGGCTGGTTGAAATGGGCAGTATTCAACGAGAAGATGACAGTATCAGAGTAAGATTTGCTGTGACAGATACCTCAGAAGTCATTCCAGTTGTTTATACAGGCATTCTTCCCGATTTGTTTAAAGAAGGTAAAGGCGTTGTTGCGCAAGGAAGGTTATCTGCTAATGGTATTTTTGAAGCTGATGAAGTGCTGGCTAAACATGATGAAAATAATATGCCGCCGGAAGCAGCCGAAGCTTTAGAGCGTGCAGCCGAAGCACAAAAAGCAGCTTTAACACAATAAAGATTTGTGGTTTTTAGCGTTTCTATATCTGATTATGCTTTTGTCTAATCAGTACACTCATTAACTTATAATTTAAAATTATGATTCCAGAAATTGGTAATTTCGCCCTAATTCTTGCACTTCTGTTGGCAATAACCCAAGGCACATTGCCTATTATTGGCGCAGCTCGTGGCATTCCTTCCTGGATCGCTTTGGCAAGGCCAGTGGTGCAGGGACAATTCGTGTTTGTATTAATTGCATTTTCGTGCCTTGCGTATTCTTTTGTTACAAGCGACTTTTCTGTACTCAATGTTGCCACCAATTCAAATACAGAATTGCCATTGCAATATCGAATTGCAGCGACTTGGGGTTCACATGAAGGATCGTTATTGCTGTGGGTTTTAATGTTGGCAGGCTGGTCTATTGCTGTGAGTGTGTTTAGCAAGCAGTTGCCGGATGAAATGGTGGCCCGGGTATTGGGTGTTTTAGGGCTTGTGAGCGTAGGTTTTTTGTTATTCATGCTTTTTACATCAAATCCTTTTGATCGTCTTTTGCCGGCAGCAATGGAAGGCAGTGATTTGAATCCTTTGTTGCAAGATCCTGGCATGGTGATTCATCCGCCGATGTTGTATATGGGTTATGTAGGCTTCTCTGTTGCCTTCGCTTTTGCGATTGCCGCGCTACTGAGTGGTAAGCTGGATGCAACCTGGGCACGTTGGTCTCGCCCATGGACAACAGTTGCATGGGCATTCTTAACAATTGGTATTATGCTCGGAAGCTGGTGGGCTTATTATGAATTAGGCTGGGGTGGCTGGTGGTTCTGGGACCCTGTTGAGAATGCATCGTTTATGCCATGGATCGTAGGAACAGCGTTGGTTCATTCATTAGCGGTTACCGAAAAACGTGGCAGTTTCAAAAGTTGGACGGTGTTGCTGGCAATTTGTACATTTGCATTATGCCTGCTTGGTACATTCCTGGTACGTTCAGGTGTGCTGACTTCTGTGCATGCTTTTGCAACAGACCCTGAGCGTGGTATCTTTATTTTGGGCTTTCTGGTTGTTGTAATGGTTTTCTCGCTCTTGTTGTTTGCCTGGAGAGCGCCAAAAGTTGGGCTAGGTGGTAAATTTGATTTGTTGTCACGTGAATCACTCTTGCTTGCAAATAATATATTGTTATTGGTTGCAGCGGGTAGCGTTATGCTTGGAACACTTTACCCGCTGATTGTTGACTCACTGGGCCTGGGTAAATTATCTGTCGGTCCGCCGTATTTTGAGTTGGTATTTGTGCCTCTTATGACACCGGCAATTTTCCTGATGGGTGTAGGCCCAATTGCACGCTGGAAGCAAACGAGCCTGCCGACACTTGTTGTGCGTCTACGCTGGGCATTTGGCGTGAGTGTGATAACAGCATTGATCATGCCGTATTTTATGGGTGAGTGGAAACCATTGGTAAGTTTTGGTTTATTGTTAGCTTTCTGGGTGATTGCTAGTGCTTTTGTTAACTTGAAGCATCGCTTAAGCAATAGCGGGCAAGGTAGTTTATTCGCAAAACTAGGCAGACAATCACGAAGCTATTACGGTATGCATTGTGCGCATATCGGTGTTGCTGTATTTATTATCGGTGTAACACTTGTGAATGGCTATGAGACCGAGCAGGATGTGCGGATGGATGTTGGTAGTCAAGTGGAAGTTGGCGGATATAGTTTCCAATTTAATGGTGTTAATGATTATGTTGGCCCTAACTACCAAGGAATACGTGGCGATATTGCCGTACTAAAAGATGGGGAATTCTTAAGGAATTTGCATCCTGAAAAGCGTACCTATAATGCATCTGGCATGTCTATGACAGAAGCGGCTATTGATACAGGTATATTCCGGGACTTATACGTGGCGCTAGGTGAACCTTTGGCTAACGACGCATGGGTCGTTCGTGCCTATCACAAACCATTTGTGGATTGGATCTGGTTTGGTTGTTTATTGATGGTGATCGGCGGCTTCCTAGCTGTATCAGATAAACGTTATCGTCTGAAAATTCGTAAAAAAGAAGAAATTGTTACGAAGCCAGAAGAGAAAACGGTAGAGCCTGTTGATGTGGCGGAGGCGCCAGCGTCAGCAGCGGTTAGTGCACCCGCAATGGCGACGGAGACGAGGAAAGTATAATGCGATATTTAATGCCATTAATAGCTTTCATGATACTGGCAGTATTTTTATTTGCTGGTCTTTCATTAAATCCACGTCAGGTTCCATCACCATTGATTGATAAACCTGCGCCGGAATTTGAACTTCATCACTTACATGAGCCAGATAAAGTTTTTTCATCCACTGATAATGTTGGCAAAGTGTGGTTGTTAAACGTTTGGGCTTCGTGGTGCGTGGCCTGTCGTGACGAACATCCGCTTTTTGTTCAGTTGGCAAATTCCGGTCTTGTGCCTGTATATGGTCTAAACTATAAAGACGAGAGCACAACGGCGATGCAATGGTTGAGACAGTATGGCGACCCTTATGAAGTTAGCGTTGTCGATGTGGAAGGAAGGGTTGGGATTGATTATGGTGTTTATGGTGTTCCTGAAACCTATGTAATTGATAAGCAGGGCATCATCAGACATAAGCAAATTGGCCCGGTTACCGTCAAATCAATGGAAGAAACGATTATTCCGCTCATCATTGAACTTCAGAGGCAAGCATAATGGCGCAGCCAACGAGCAATTCTTTTCCAGGGAATACCAAATCATCAGGTTATGTGAGCAGATTATACGGTGTGATGATTCTACTTTTTTTAGTGCTAATGATTCCAGGGCTGGCTATGTCACAACAAGCCATTCCAGTCGCTGAAGATCCTGAAGTTGAGAAAAGAATGATTGCACTTACTGAAGATTTGCGTTGCTTGGTTTGCCAAAATGAATCCATTGCAGAATCCCGCGCAGATTTTTCTAACGATATGCGACGTGAAATTCGCGAACAAATTCACGCCAATAAAACTGACTCGGAGATCATTGAATTCTTGGTTGACCGATACGGCGATTTTGTACTTTACAATCCGCCCATGCAAACAACGACGATACTCTTATGGTTCGGTCCACTAATTCTATTTATTTTTGGCGTATGGTTTTTAATTTCTTATATTAAGAACCGTCGTATACAGATTGAAGAAGTGACACTGTCAGAAGCACAACGTAAAAAAGTTGATGCTTTGCTGAATGAAGAAAACAAATAAGGAAGGTTATAACGTATGACGTCATTCTGGATTATTTCCGGTATTTTTATCGTAACTGCTTTGTTATTTATTGTTCCTACTTTGTTAAGGAATAGAAATGATCAAGAAGAAGGTGTAGATCGTGATTCAGTCAATGTGACTGTATATCGCGATCAATTGGTTGAGCTTGATAGAGACCTGCAAAATGATATTTTGAACGAGGAACAATACAATAAAAGTAAACAAGAATTACAGCAGCGCATGTTGCAAGATATTCCTGAAAGTGAGGGTAAAGCTATCAAAAAAACTAAAAAAATCTATAATATTGCAATGTCAACGGTCATTACAATGACTTTGCCGCTTGCTGCTGTTTATCTCTATTTAGAGTTAGGTGATACGCGTGGATTATTACCCCAAGCTCAGCTTGCAAATGCTACGCAAATGCAACGTGCAGCTGGTGATGATTCTCCGGCCGGGCATGATAATTTTTCATCTGTTGTGGAAAACCTGATTGCAAGGCTGAGTGATAATCCAGAAGATATTGAAGGTTGGGTTATGCTGGGGCGCACCTATGCAATTATGGGTCGCTATAATGAAGCCAGTAATACCTATCAAAAATTATCAGAATTGGTTCCTAATAATGCACAAATATTGAGTGATTACGCTGATGTTTTGGCAATGAAAAATCAAGGTAGTTTATCTGGAAGGCCTGCGGAACTGATTAATGAAGCTTTGCTCGCTGATCCGGAATATCCCAAGGCATTAGCGCTGGCAGGTACTGCAGAATTTGAGCAAGCAAGATTTGAACAAGCTGCTGAACATTGGGAGAAGTTGTTAACGGTCATACCGGATGATTCCGAACTGGCAAAGTCGGTGAGTGCAAGTATCACTGAAGCAAGATTATTGGCTTCAGGAGAAATTGAAATGCAACCTGCGCAGCCAGCAGTCGCTGTAGTCCAAGAGCCAGATGTGGTCGAAACAGTTGCTGTAGCTGAACCAACTACACCGTCGCTTTCTGGTCAGGTAGCAATCAGTGGTACCATGGTTTCTAAAGCGTCGCCGAGTGACACATTGTTCATTTATGCGCGTGCCAAAACGGGATCAAGAATGCCTTTGGCTATTTTGCAAATGACGGTTAGTGATTTGCCAGCTACATTTACTTTGACCGATGGGATGTCAATGAGGCCAGCCGTGAAACTGTCAAGCTTTCCTGATGAAATCGTTATTGAAGCGAGAATAACCAGATCCGGCCAGGCTATGCCAACCAGTGGAGACCTGCAAGGTTTCAGTGAACCCGTTAAGGTTGGTGCTAATGATATTTCTATCGTAATTGATCAGCAAATTCCATAAGTTTCTGACGAGGCGTTTATTGAAAGTGTAAGGAAACGCGGATTGATCTCATCATTTTTGATTTGTATTAATCGGCATTTCCTTAACTCTTTTTGTCTTTGCGTTTCTGTATATTTGAACTGAATATTAAACATCAATGCTAGCACTTAACCATCCTGTCGCTGATTTTTCATTGCCTTCAACGGGCAATCATGTATTTTCTTTGTCTGGTACAATGGGCAAAAAACTTGTTATTTATTTTTATCCAAAAGATAACACGCCGGGTTGTACAACTGAAGGACAGGATTTCCGTGATAATTTCGAAGCCTTCTCTGAACAAAACTGCATCATTGTCGGTGTTTCCCGGGATAGTATTAAGTCACATGAAAACTTTAAAGAGAAAATGCAATTCCCTTTTGAGCTATTGAGTGATACGGGTGAAAAAATTTGCAAGTTGTTTGATGTAATTAAAATGAAGAATATGTATGGTAAGCAAGTGCGTGGTATTGAGCGCAGTACGTTTGTCTTAGATTCAGAGGGCGTGTTGCGTAAAGAATGGCGTAAAGTCAAAGTGTCTGGGCATGTGCAAGAAGTTTTGGATTTTGTAAAAACGCTTTAAACTGTCCGTCTCATATTATCTTCAGGGTGCTTCTGAAAATTCAGAGTTCGCCCAAATGCAAGGCGCAGAATAAATTTTGCAGCGCAGTATATGTTTTATATGTAAGCAATAAATTTTTTCTGTAACACAGCAGTTGGGATGAAATCTGGATTTTTAGACGTGCCCTTCATACGGTTCACAAAACTCATAATTGTGAATCTCTTTTATCAATTGTTACAAATTCCCTATGATTTGGCCCTGTGTAATGTGCAGTCGGGCGAATAATTTTTTTATCCAATCGCTGTTCAATAATGTGCGCTGTCCAACCGCTTGTGCGTGCAATGGCGAAAAGGGGTGTAAACAACGCTGTCGGTATTTGCATCATATGGTAACTGACCGCTGAGTACCAATCCAAATTTGGAAACATGCGTTTTGTTTCCCACATGGTTGATTCTAGTCTGGCCGCAATATTAAACATACCCATATCATTTGCATCAGTAGAGAGTTTTTGAGCAATATTTTTGATCATCTCATTGCGCGGATCACTGATGGTATAAACGGGGTGTCCGAAGCCAATAATGATTTCCTTGTTTGTAATACGTTGTTTGATATCAAATTCAGCCTCGTCAGGGTTGGCGTAACGTTGCTGAATTTCTAAGGCAACTTCGTTTGCGCCACCGTGCTTTGTTCCACGTAAAGCACCAATACCTCCCGTTATCGCTGAATAATAATCTGAATCAGTGCCAGCAATTACTCGTGCGGTAAATGTTGAAGCATTGAATTCATGTTCTGCGTAAAGAATTAATGAGGTATGCATTGCTTCAACCCATAGCTTTGGGGGAGGTGAGCCATGCAGTAGATGTAAAAAATGTCCGCCAATGGCGTCATCATCTGTCATTACATCAATTCGTTTACTATGATGCGTGTAGTGATACCAATAAAGTAATATTGAACTCAGGCACGCCAGTAATCGATTGGCCAAAGTTCGTGTTTGTTCAATACTGATTTTTTCTTCCGGATAGATTATTCCCAGGGCAGACACGCCGGTGTGTATTACATCCATTGGGTGTGCGCGGGCGGGGATTACTTCCAGAATTGTCTTAATACCGGCTGGCAAGTCGCGCAAAGATTTCAATTCGGATTTATATGCGTCTAATTCAGTTTGGGTTGGTAGTTTTTCATAGATCAGCAGATAAGCGACTTCCTCAAATTCACAGTAATTGGCTAAGTCGCGGATTGAATAGCCACGGTAAAATAATTCATTGCCTTCCTCGCCAACCGTGCAGATCGCTGTATTACCAGCTTCGACACCTGACAACATGACGGATTTTTTAATCTTTTGATGCGTTGTCATGTTTTTATTCCTTGTTGTTGAAGGAGGAATCAGCGGGTTGTGAATCTAATTTTTTCTCATACGTATGGTAATCGAGTAAAGCATAGAGTTCTTCACGCGTTTGCATGTTGTTTACAACAGCTTGTTGCGTGCCATCCCGACGGATTGCTTGAAAAACTTTAAGTGCGGCAGCATTCATTGCACGAAAAGCAGACAATGGATATAGGATCAAAGAAACACCCGCAGAAGCTAATTCTTCAACGGTAAACAGTGGTGTCAGGCCAAACTCGGTAATATTCGCCAGGATAGGCATGTTTAAAGTTTGTGCAAATTGTTGATATTGTGCAAGTGAAGTAATTGCTTCAGGAAAAATCATGTCCGCACCCGCTTCAACATAGCAGTGGGCGCGATCTATGGCGGACTGTAGCCCTTCAGAGGCTAATGCATCGGTGCGTGCCACAATAACGAAATTGTGATCAGTGCGTGCATCAACGGCTGCTTTGATGCGTCCAATCATGTCGTGCTTATCGACAAGTGTTTTGCCCGGACGATGCCCACAACGTTTAGCTGGTGACTGGTCTTCAATATGCATTGCACCAGCACCGAATTTGATCAATGACTTAACGGTTCTGGAAATGTTTAAGGTATTGCCGAAACCGGTATCTGCGTCAACTAGTAAAGGTAAATCAGAGACATCGGTGATACGACGCACGTCAGTGAGTACATCATCAAGTGTGGTTATGGCAAGATCTGGGACGCCGATTGAGCCAGCGGAAACACCGCCACCAGAGAGATAGATTGCTTTGAAGCCGGCTTGTTTTGCCATGTGCGCAGAAATTGCATTGATGCATCCAACAATTTGTAATGGCTTTTCAGCAATCAGTGCGGCACGAAATTTTGAGCCGGCAGATAAATTGTCCACGCAATCAGATTAAACCGGATTGATGATTTAAGTTAACAAATGTTTAATAGCTTTCTGCTCACCGACTAATTCCAAGTAACTTTTTTGCAGTTTGTCTTTATCGAAGGCGCTTAGTTCTAGGCCTTCAACAATCCTGTATTGTCCGTTTTGACAGGTCACTGGGAAACTGTAAATGACACCTTTCGGGATGTCATAACAACCGTTGGATGGTATGCCCATGGATGTCCAGTCATTTTCTTGCGTACCAAAAAACCAGTTTTGCATATGATTAATAATTGCATTCGCAGCGCTGGCGGCGCTTGATCTGCCGTGACGCGCTTCAATTACAGCCATTCCACGGTTTTGTACGGTGGGAATGAAATCATTTTCTATCCAGCTCGTGTCTACCAGCGATTTTATCGGTGTGTTGTCTGTGATAGCATGATTTAAGTCAGGGTACTGTGTGTTGGAATGATTACCCCACACTATCATTCTCTTGATACTGGCGATGGGTTTTGATGTTTTTTGTGCAACTTGAGATAAAGCCCGATTGTGGTCAAGTTGCAACATGGCGGAAAAATTACTAGGACTGATATCAGGTGCATTCTTCATGGCAATATATGCATTAGTATTAGCAGGGTTGCCGACAACAAGCACTCTAACGTTTCTATTAGCAACCTCATTGAGAACTCTGCCTTGCTCAATGAATATAGGGCCATTCGCTTCTAATAAATCTTTGCGTTGCATATTTTCACCGCGAGGGCGTGCACCCACCAGTAACGCGATATCTATATCCTTGAATGCAATTCTGGGGTCATCTGTGGTGATAACATCAGTTAACAACGGAAATGCACAATCAAGCAGTTCCATTAAGGCACCATCAAGTATGTGTTGTGCGTCAGGTATATCATATAATTGCAATATAATGGGTTGATTCTTGCCAAGCATGTCGCCCGCTGCAATACGAAATAGCAGGCTATAACAAATTTGACCGGTTGCACCAGTAATAGCAATACGAATAGGCGGTTTCATTTTTTCCAATCCTCGAGAGGTCGCCACTAGGTTGTAAATTTAGGCGTTTATATGGGGAAAAGTCTGTTGAATTATACTTGCAATCTGGACTTCACGGAAGAGCGTGTTTTATACAAGTACGTATTGTTATACGCGATATATTTTTGAGTGGTTCCTTAACAAAGCAATAGGTGCCTAAAGAATAAGCTATTTGTTAAAGTAAAGTATTGGTAAGTGTGCAGTATTTTGTAGTGTGGTAGATGCATTCAAATTCATTGTTTGTCGAAATACTTTACATCGAGCTGTGGGAAATATTTTAGAATGTGCAAATCGCTTGCACGCCCTTAAAATATAAATGCCTTTGCTTAATACCAAATAAAACGGTAGTGTTTGGGCGTGGGTTCATATTAATTAGTAATAATTTTGTTGGTTAGCAATATGTTGTGTGCGAAATATCGGCAGTTCTTCTGTTTTCTTGTTGTTCTCTGTTTCATGTTCCTGGTAGCTCCTTCAAACGTACAAGCAAAAAACTGGTGGACGACAAGTCGTGAATCTGTCGGACTTGCACCAGATCCGACCACTACGCTGGAGGCCATTATTCATGTTTATGGTGCGCGTGCTTATGGCTGGCGTGGTTATTTTGGTATACACACATGGATTGCAGTGAAGCCAACGAATGCTGAAACCTATACGGTTTATGAAGTAATCGGCTGGCGTCAACGTCGTAAAATTCCGGTGTTGGCAATTTATGATAATGTGCCTGACAGACGCTGGTACGGTAATGCGCCAGTGATTTTGGCTGAGAAGAGGGGCAAGGGCGTAGATGCATTGATTGAGCGCATAGATCAAGCGGCGTATGATTATCCCTATGCAAGGAGATACACCGTCTGGCCTGGTCCTAATTCAAATACATTTACTGCCTGGGTTTCACGTGCAGTTCCTGAATTAGCGCTTGACTTGCCGCCAACTGCCATCGGTAAAGACTATTTGGGTTATCGATTTATCGCATCACCACCCAGTGGAAGTGGTTTGCAATTCTCAGTTTTTGGGCTGTTGGGTGTGATAGCCAGTGGTGTGGAAGGTCTGGAGTTTAACTTGCTTGGCTTAACTTTTGGTATTGCTCCTGATCCGTGGGCAATTAAATTGCCAATGGTAGGACGTATTGATTTGGCGGTATGACAAAAGGAAGCTGCATGGTTAGCATACCAAAGTAGCTATAATTGATAATTATTCTTATTCGTAATATAGTGCTCGTTTATAGCTATTTATTTGCCTGGAAGTTTTGTAATGTTAAGAAGTATTTTAAATCGTTTTTTTGCAGCGTTGTTTTGTTTTGTTTCCCTGTTTGTTACCCAACCTGTTTACGCTGAACAGGTCGTTGTGTATTCGGCAAGAATTGAGCAACTGATTAAACCAATGTTTGATGCTTTTACCAAGGAAACGGGAATCCGGGTCAGATATACAACAGACAAAGAAGGTGCTTTGCTTGCCCGATTAAAGGCTGAAGGCAGAAATACACCTGCAGATATGTTAATAACAGCGGATGCCGGTAATTTATGGGCGGCTGCGCAGGCTAAACTGTTAAAGCCAGTGGTTTCAGATGTGCTGACAGCCAATATTCCCGCACACTTACGTGACCCACAAAATGAATGGTTTGGTTTATCAATACGTGCACGAACGTTAGTTTATAACACGCAAAGAGTAAAACCTGCGGCGCTTTCAACCTATGCAGCTTTAGCCGATCCCAAATGGAATAGACAACTGTGTTTGCGTACTTCCAAGAAAGTGTATAACCAATCATTGGTGGCAATGATGATTGCCGAGTATGGTGAAGCAGAGGCGGAGAAGATTGTACGTGGTTGGGTGGCTAATTTGGCTACGGATCCAATATCTGATGATACCCGGGCGATGGAGTTTGTGGCTGCCGGTAGATGTGGCGTGACTATTGTCAACACATATTACTATGGCCGGTTGATGAAAAAAGACCCTACATTACCTCTGGCGATTTTTTGGCCAAATCAGGAGAATAGTGGCGTACATGTCAATATTTCTGGCGCGGGGATTACCCGTTATAGTCGTAATGAACAAGCCGCTATTAAATTGCTGGAATTTTTGTCTTCTGATAAAGCACAGAATCTGTTTGCAGATGTCAATATGGAATATCCTGTCAATCCGAACATAGCGCCTGACCCGTTTGTTGAAACCTGGGGAAGCTTTAAAAAAAATCCAATGAATATTACAAAAGCCGGTGAACTGCAAACGACAGCGGTAAAATTGATGGACCGTGCGGGTTATCGATGACATGCTAGTACTCCTTCAACTTGATATTTTAGGGTACAGCGCTCACAAGATGTTTCGTCACAAGGCGCAGCACGCAGATAATGGTTATTCCCTTGGCAAGTGCTGCAACGCAGTGACGGGACATCTTGTGAGTGCCCTTCGGGTTAGCTTTTCAGGGTTACTAGCGGTGTTAGGTCTCTTGACAAGGGAATGCCATTGCTTGCAAGACCCGCCTTGCCAGTAACATTGAAAAGCTAACTGTACCCTAAAATATCAAGTTGAAGGAGTACCAGGAGGCTGTCTGAGAATAGAATAATCTACTGCGGAAAAGCCATTTTGGTCATATTTCCCGATAATTATTGTTAAATAGAACAACTATTCGCCTCAAATGATCAAAAAATCTGCCTCAAAATGCCTTTCCCTCGCTACGATTACTATTCTCGGACGACCTCCTAGGAAAGCTAATGCGTTGCAGAAAGTAACAACCCCACAAGCCGATTTTATCAAATGACTGCCAGTTGGCGTTTGCTTCCTTTCTTAGTTGCTGCACTGGTTCTGGTGCCAGTTGGCGTTGTTGTTGCGTCTTTTTTCACACCTGCTAATGATGTTTGGCAGCATATTGTCGAAACAACGCTGCCATTTTTGTTGGTTAATACTTTTTGGCTAGCCTTAGGGGTGGTGTCCGGCACGGTATTGCTGGGCGTGAGTCTGGCTTGGTTTACTGCGGTTTATGAGTTTCCTGGCCGAAAATTCTTTTCCTGGGCGTTGTTATTACCTCTGGCTATTCCTGCTTATGTGACAGCATTTGTCGCATTGGGCCTGTTTGATTTTACCGGACCCATTCAAACATCACTACGTGCCTGGTCGGGATCGGATTTGCTTTGGTTTCCTGATATACGCGGCAGGATGGGCGTTATCATTGTCATGACATTGGCTTTTTACCCCTATGTGTATTTGCTTACCCGTAATGCGTTTTTAAGTCAGGGAAAACGTTCACTGGAGGCTGCGCAATCGTTGGGCCAAAACCGTCAAAGAGGTTTCTTTAAGGTGGTGTTGCCGATGGCGAGTCCCTGGATAGCCGGTGGCGCCATGCTTGTTTTGATGGAAACATTGGCTGATTTTGGTACCGTTTCTGTCTTTAACTACGATACGTTTACCACAGCAATTTACAAAGCGTGGTTTAGCATGTTTTCCTTGCCCGCTGCATCTCAGCTCGCTTCTTTGTTAATCATCGTCGTGTTTGTGATCATTGTTTTGGAGCAGCAGTTTCGCTCACGCATGCGTTATGCTGAAAACAAAAAAAGCCAGCGTGCTGATCGTATTCAGCTCACGGGTTGGCATAATTTCTTGGTAACAGGTTTTGTTGTGGCGGTATTGTTTTTTGCATTCATTTTGCCGGTTACACAATTATGTATTTGGGCAATACAGTCGCTAAGTGTGGATTTTGACTATGCGCGTTATTTAGAATTTCTTTGGCATTCATTTGTGTTGTCAGGACTTGCGGCTTTGCTGACCTGTTCAATTGTGATCGTGATGGTTTATGCGGCGCGTCGTCATCCAAGTTTGAGCATGCGTATGGCGGTGCGTACGGCAACTATTGGTTATGCATTACCTGGTGCTGTTTTAGCAATTGGTGTTTTTGTCCCACTTGCTTGGCTGGATGGTCAATTAAGTGATTTAGCCTTGCAATTATTTCAGATTGAAACGGGTTTGTTGATTCAAGGTACACTCATTATCATGTTGATTGCTTATTTGATACGCTTTATGGCGGTGAGTCATTATCCGATTGACAGTGCTATGCAGCGTGTTACACCAAATATTGATGAGGCAGCGATGGGGTTGGGTTTGTATGGCTGGGCAATGATATGGAAAGTGCATATTCCGATATTAAAACCCGGTATTTTTACAGCGGCGACATTGGTGTTTGTGGATGTGATGAAGGAAATGCCTATTACTTTGATGACGCGCCCTTTTGGTTGGGATACCTTGGCTGTGAGAGTTTTTGAAATGACCTCTGAAGGTGAGTGGGAACAGGCTGCTTTGCCCGCTGTAACAATCGTGCTGGCCGGATTAATGCCCATTATATTTTTTATGCGTCAAACAGAAAAATAAAAATCATGGAACCTGCATTATTACAACTCAATTCTGTTCGGCAAACTTATGGTGAACATGACGTTATTACTGGCCTGTCATTGCGTTTGCAGGCTGGCAGTATTGGCTGCTTATTAGGCCCAAGTGGTTGTGGCAAAACAACTGCGCTACGTTGTATTGCCGGGTTTGAATCAGTTTCCGCCGGAGAAATTCTGCTGAATGGCCAATGTGTGAGTAGTGCAACATCATCATTGCCGCCGGAGCAACGACAGATTGGCATGGTGTTTCAGGACTATGCGTTATTTCCACATCTCAATGTGGCTGCAAATATCGGTTTTGGGCTGCATCAATTACCCAGAGCCAAGCGTAAACAACGTATTGATGAGCTGCTGAATGTTGTGCAGCTGGCTGAAGTATCGAAGAAATATCCGCACGAGTTATCAGGTGGTCAGCAGCAACGTGTGGCATTAGCACGTGCTTTAGCACCCAGACCAAGCCTTATTTTACTGGATGAGCCTTTTTCCAATTTGGATGTGAGTTTGCGTGAGCGCTTAAGCCTGGAAGTTCGCGAAATTCTTAAAGGGCAAGGTATGACAGCGATATTGGTGACGCATGATCAGGCCGAGGCGTTTGCTATTGCGGATGAGATTGGTGTCATGCATCAAGGTGAAATTCAACAATGGGATAGCGCTTACAATCTTTATCATCGCCCAGCCAATCGCTTTGTCGCAAATTTCATTGGTCAGGGTGTGTTTCTTCCGGGTAGAGTCATTGATGAGCGACAAGTGGAAATTGAGTTGGGTATTTTGCAGGGACGTATGCCGCAGCAAAGCGCATCAAGTTCCGAACAACGTGGAAAAGACCGTATTGTGGATGTTCTGTTGCGACCGGATGATATCGTGCACGATGATGCCAGTGCCCTGCAGGCAACCGTTATATATAGGGCTTTTCGTGGCGCGGAGATTTTATATACTTTGCGTTTGACCAGCGGCGATACCGTCTTGTCATTAGTGCCAAGCCATCATAATCATGTGTTGGGTGAGAAAATAGGAATCAAGTTGGAAGCTGATCATGTTGTGGTATTTGATCAAATTGAATCATAAGGTTGCAATGACTGCATGCTTTTTTGCTGAAGTAATGCTAAGCCAAAAATAAATCGTTACTTCCTTTATTGAAGAGCGTAATATTAGCGAAATGATGCTTCCCTTTTACTTCTTTTTTCTATAGCATACGAAGTAATTTGATATTCTACTTTTCTTGTGCAACTTTTATTCCAAACGATATTGTAAATCAGTCTCTCGGATCCTATGTTGCGCTATCTCACCACTTAATCGAATAACTTGAATGAGGATTATATGAGTCAGCATATTCATTACGTCACTGATGCTAATTTTGATGCAGAAGTTTTACAATCACCCACGCCTGTGTTGGTCGATTATTGGGCTGAGTGGTGTGGCCCCTGTAAGATGATTGCGCCTATTTTAGATGAAATTGCCAGTGAATATGGCGAGCGTCTCAAAGTAGCCAAGTTGAATATTGATGAGAATCAGGTTACGCCGCCAAAATATGGTATTCGCGGTATTCCAACACTGATGCTGTTTAAAGGTGGAAATATAGAAGCAACCAAAGTGGGCGCGTTATCAAAGTCACAATTGACAGCATTTATTGACAGCCACTTATAAACCCGTTAGTCTTACAAATTACAAGTAATTAGGCTGAGTACTAATTTACTAAGTAATAATAAAAAGAGTACCGTATCTTTATTTAATTATCCCGTCAGCAACAACTTTCCTTCCGACGTAGTAATCAATCACGTTAGTTTTTTCAATATCTGCGAGTTTTTTCATGCGCTTATCTGATCTAAAGAATCTACATGTTACAGAATTAATTAAAATGGCTATCGCCAACGAACTAGACGGCGCTAACCGTATGCGAAAACAAGATCTGGTTTTTGCATTGCTTAAGAATCAGGCACGTAAAGGTGAAAGCATTTATGGTCATGGTACCCTGGAAGTGCTGCAGGATGGCTTTGGTTTTTTACGTTCGCCGGATACGTCATATCTTGCAGGGCCTGATGATATTTATATCTCACCCAGCCAGATAAGGCGCTTTAATCTGCATACGGGAGATTCTGTAGATGGTGAGATTCGACCGCCAAAAGATGGTGAACGTTATTTTGCCTTGGTGAAAGTCGATAAAGTTAACTGTGAGCCACCAGAGAATTCCAAGCATAAAATTCTATTTGAAAACCTAACGCCGTTATTCCCAACAGAGCGATTGCGGCTTGAGCGGGATATCAAAGCGGAAGAAAATACCACCAGCCGTATTATTGATTTGATTGCGCCAATTGGAAAGGGGCAACGTGGTTTGTTGGTTGCCAGTCCAAAATCAGGCAAGACTGTAATGCTGCAACATATTGCGCATTCCATTGCCGCAAATTACCCGGATGTTATTTTAATCGTGTTATTGATTGATGAGCGTCCTGAAGAAGTGACTGAAATGACGCGTTCCGTTAGAGGAGAGGTGATTTCTTCTACCTTTGATGAACCGGCTATGCGCCATGTGCAAGTAGCAGATATGGTCATCGAGAAAGCGAAGCGTCTCATTGAGCATAAAAAAGACGTTGTCATATTGCTGGATTCAATCACTCGTCTGGCACGTGCTTATAATACCGTCGTGCCTGCTTCAGGTAAGGTGTTGACCGGTGGTGTCGATGCGCAAGCTTTGCAGCGCCCTAAGCGTTTCTTTGGCGCAGCACGAAATATTGAAGAAGGTGGCTCTCTGACCATCATTGCTACCGCATTGATTGACACCGGTTCACGTATGGATGATGTGATTTACGAAGAATTTAAAGGTACGGGCAATATGGAGATTCATCTTGACCGGCGCATGGCGGAG
>JAJFJK010000165.1 GCA_021774075.1 Nitrosomonas sp.
GAGTGAGTTGCTTTTGGCTTTTGTAAGTGATCATGTGCAAGCTTTTTGGTGGTATCTCGTTGTTTTACTTGCATTATTATATCAAAAAATAGACAAATATACCATGCAATCATATGGTTATAGTTTCTGAGTGGACTCTAAAAAGCAAACTTGCATAAAGACGACACCACGTGGCATAAAGGATAGAGCTACCTTGAATTTAAAACACAGAGACCACAGAGGACACAGAGAAAATCGGGAAGAACTCAAAAGAATTACTCTGTGGTCTCTGTGTGCTCTGCGTCCTCAGTGTTATTTTTTCATACTCCCACCAAACAACACCAATACGCAATCAACTACGATAATCTGCATTGATCCTGACATAGTCATAAGAGAAATCACAGGTCCACACGGTTGTCGTTGCCGCACCGCGATTAAGCACCACACGCACGGTAATCTCAGACTGATTCATCACGCGTTGCCCGTCCGCTTCCTGATAGCGATTTGCACGCCCGCCGTTCTCAACAACCAGCACATCATCCAGATAAAGTTGAATACCATTCACATCCAGATCATCAATCCCCGCATAACCAATTGCCGCAAGAATCCTGCCCAGATTGGGGTCGGACGCAAAAAAGGCTGTTTTGACCAGCGGTGAATGCGCAATGGCATAAGCCACCTTAGTGCACTCTTGCGGGTTCTTACCGGCATCAACCTGTATGCTGATAAACTTGGTTGCGCCCTCACCATCACGCACAATCATCTTGGCCAACTCGGCTGCAACGGCGGTAATGGCTTCTTGCAATTGAACGAATCCAGCACTTTCCCGACTGATAATTTCTGCGTGGCCTGCTGTACCGGTGGCCAACAACATAAATGCATCATTGGTGGAGGTATCGCCATCCACCGTGATACGGTTAAACGAACGATCCGCCGCGTATTGCGCCATTTCCTGCAACAAAGCCTGACTGATCGCGGCATCGGTAGCGACAAACCCAAGCATGGTCGCCATATTCGGACGGATCATGCCGGAACCTTTAGCGATACCGGTAATGGTGATTGTTTTGCCGTCCAGTTGGATCTGTTTCGAAACAGCTTTGGGCACAATGTCCGTAGTCAAAATGGCCTGTGCAGCTGCAAACCAGTTATCCGGCTTAAGATTAGCCGCGGCCTTCGGCAGCCCTTTGACAATAGCCTCAATAGGCAACCGCTCCATAATTACCCCGGTCGAGAATGGCAACACCTGCTGCACATTACAACCCAAAATCTCAGCCAACGCATTGCATGTTGCCCTCGCATGCGCCAACCCCTCTTCGCCTGTTCCGGCATTGGCATTGCCGGTATTCACCACCAAAGCACGAATGGACGAAACAGCCATATGTTCTTTCGCCACAATCACCGGTGCGGCACAAAACCGATTTTGTGTAAAAACACCGGCAACTCTTACGTCATCATCCAACAACATAACCAGTAAATCTTTATGATCAGGCTTTTTAATACCGGCCTCGGCAACGCCAAGTGTTATACCAGTAATAGGCAAGAGTTGTTCGGGGAGTAGAGAAGGAATATTAACGGGCATGGTGCTTCATCAAATTTTAAGAATGACGCTATGCTACCGCATCTTGATGTATCTGTTGCAAGAATTCGTAATGCTGAAAGTATCAATATTCTATTTTAGGGAACACAGAGACCGCCGAGGTCACAGAGACAAGCAGAAACCTGAATGCTTCAATCATTTTTTCACGTGCAGAAAGCAAAGACTCCGTGGTCTCTGTGTTTAAAATCATTTCTTAAGGTAAATAAAACCAGCAACGTTAAATTGTTGTATCTACAACATATAGCAAATGGCGCAAAATTATCGTTTCAACTGACCCTAACCATTACATATTGACGGATGACACTTCGCTTATTCGTCCTACCTCACTACCGCGCTGGCCTTGTTAGCTATCATGACCCACGATCCTTTTGGCTCGCTCTAATACATGATCATAAGTCATTATTGTTAAATTATGGTACCCGGAGTTCAGTATTCTAAATGCTTCAATTTGTTTATCATTCCAATCATTGGAACGGCCAAAAATTAGAATGCAGCGAGGTTTAATTGTTTTAACACCATCTACTCTTTCCAAAAATTTTATGCTATTGGCCTCGCGCTCAACTTCAAATATATAGGATAACGCCTGCGTAACAGCCCTAATTAAGTCTGTTGATGGCACGTAATTGCCATGATCCATGGCATTCGCCCAGAAAGACATTCCACCTTCAGGGCGCTTAATTTCAATTATGTCGAGGAATCCGTCATACGCTTCCATTAAAAAATCAGTAATATTTTGTGTATCTATTGATCGTTCATCAAGTATACGAACAAAATCGCTGCCGAGAACCCAACTGTTTTTCTCAAACCACGTTTGCCAGTTTGACTCTACGAGGTCGTTGTTAAGCATAGAGTCAAATTCAGTTATAGCTTTTAAACGCTTAGCGTGTAAAAGTCCTGCTTCAAGTGCTTCTGGAATAACATCATTTGATAAAACAAAATTTATAAGTTGCTTCTTATCAGGAAGGGAGAAAAGCGCTTTGATTTGCTCAGCGTTCGATTTCTCAAACGGTTTATCCAGTGGAACAAATGCATTTACTCCGTCTTTGAATGGTTCGTAATTGTCTTGAAGAAACTGGATAAGATTTACAAATTCTTCGTTATCGAAGGTAAGTTCGCTTTTAGGGATTAATGTTTCCGGCTCTTCTGTCTCATCCCAATCTTTGGGCTTCTTATATCTACCTACTTTGAGGGTGACCTCATCATCTCTAGTATTGTGAGGGATTTTCCAAAATGCAGCACGAGTAATAACCTGCGGTCTGTTCCGTAAGATAGTGAACAATTTATCTTTAACTCTGGACATTACTCAATCCTTGAAAGTGCAGCTGAATTCAGGGGAAACATAACTTAATTACAGCAAACAAAAGCCTCAGTCATTGCATCGCACATATGAACTGGTGAAAGTGAATTCAATCATTCCTTATTTACTAGCATCCAATCGGATGAGCCCCTGGTCCCAACCAAGAATTTTTTCATCTGCCGTACATAGTGTAGCCGTCAAACTGATAGCAGTCGCCACTATCATTCGATCTGCAGGGTCGCCATGAAAGTCTTTTAAATTTGCAGAATAAATCACCATATCGCCAGTCAAATCCACTTCTTTTAGGCCATTATCTATAAGGCTTCTTTTCCATAGTTGCACATCCATTTTCATTTCCAATCGCCCCTGCTCAATTAGCATCGCAACCTCCCAAAAGCTGATGATTGAAGCAAAAAGTTCTTACAACTTCAGTGATTTTTCACCCAGCCGAGGATTTCCTTTGTCTAACCAGATCAGAGTATGAGCATCAAGAACAATCACTAATCAACGACCCATTGCTCGTCTATTGGTGCAAGCAAATCATCATTGCTTTTAACCTTCTCTTTATGTAGCCCAAATAATGTATCTGGGTTTTTACGGTAAGGCACCAAACGTGAAACGGGCTTGCCATTTTTTGTGATGATAATCTCTTCACCTGATTCGTTAACTAAATCCATCAAATGAAGGCATCTTGCTTTAAATACAGACGCTTTATTATTTGCATGCAACACCCCAAAATTGATAAATATTAACCATAGTCACGATTATAGTCACAATATAGATAATCTTAATCCTGCACCTGATTTTATTAGCCCATCTTTGTCAAATCACCAATACATTCGCTCATCATTTTTGCGTTGCTGGCGCGGAAACCCAACACTGTTTAACTAGAATCATCTAAACAAGCCTGCACTAAAGCCTGCAGCTTGTCCTGCCCTAACTTATTCATCAGTTCAATATTACGTGTGGGAATCTGGTCGACATCTGGATAATCAGCAATAACTCGCTCAAGACTTTCTTCCCGAAGAAAGGAATTCAGGGGACACATAACTTAATTACAGCAAACAAAAATCTCAGTCATTACAATTAAAGACACGCTCAACCAGTATTTGAACCATCGTACGGATTAATTGAATCTTCATCATCCGCCATGACTAATGGCACAAAGGACACACCCAGAACCGAGTCTGTATGGGTTGTGCCACTTTTACCTTTTGTTACCAGCATTAACTCCTGATGCATATAGGGCAAACCAATCGGAATCACCATGCGTGCACCGGGTTTAAGTTGATCAACCAGACTTTGCGGAATATGCGTGGCAGCGGCTGTTACGATGATGGCGTCAAACGGTGCTTTTTCCTTCCAGCCATGATAACCGCTACCACTGCGCACCTCGACATTATCATAACCCAACGCCTTTAACCGTTGCCTGGCGGACTCAGCCAATTCAGGAATTTTCTCAATAGTAAAAACCTGCCGTACTAATCGGGAAAGAACCGCTGCTTGATAGCCTGATCCCGTGCCAATTTCTAACACGACGTCTTCAGTCGTAACGTCAACTAAATCCGTCATTAAAGCGACCATGTAAGGCTGCGAAATAGTTTGTCCATAGCCGATTGGCAACGGACTATCTTCAAATGCCAGATCTTTATCACTGACGAAAACAAACGCCTCTCTGTCAACGGCTTGCATCGCTTGCATAACGCGTTCGTCAAATGTTTCTCTTCCCGTGTATGAAGCGGTAAATTTCGCTTCCTGCCGGATAGTATCCAGCATATGTTTTTGTTTCTTACTCATGGTGTTGAAAAATCCTGGGGGCGTCATTCCTTCAAAGGACATTCAGGCGGGGTCATTTTGAGGTGTTTTTACCAGAATCATCTAAACAGTCCTGCACTAATGCCCGCAGCTTGTCCTGTCCTAGACTATTCATTAGCGCTATGTTACGCGCAGGAATCTGATCGACATCCGGATAATCAGCAATAACTCGCTCAAGACTTTCTTCCCGAAGAAGATGCAGCATGGGATAGGGTGATCGGTTTGTGTAGTTTTCTGCGTCATCGGGATCTGTGCCGCCAAATTGGTAGTCTGGATGAAAACTGGCGATCTGATAAACGCCGCCTAACCGCAACTGCGCCAGGAATCTGTCGGCAAAATTTAGAAACTGGTTGTAATCGTCAAAGTCCTGCAGCACCTTTGGATGAATCAGCAATGTGGTTTCAACCGATGAGTCCTTATCAAGCCATTCCAACTCGGCTTGTAGCGCCGTCATCAACTGATCATCCGTTGTCGCTTCTGTCACAACAAAGCGCACCCGGTTCTTCACTAACTCACGTTTGGCAAATGGGCACAGATTCATACCGACAATCAAAGATTCAACCCATTGTCGTACGGATGCAATTATTTTATCGTTTTCCAAAAGTATCTCTTCGTTCTACAACGCACGTACTTTTACCGTCTTGCCCTTAACTTTCCCGGCTGACAATTTACGCACCGCTTCACGGGCGATGTTACGTGCAACGGCGACATAGGTCGATTGATCCGTCACAGTGATTTTACCAACTTGCTCACGCGTAAAACCTGCCTCTCCTGTGAGCGCACCCAGCACATCACCGGGGCGAATCTTTTCTTTACGCCCGCCAAGTATTTGCAGTGTCACCATTGGCGACGCCAACGGGGTATTGTCATCACTTTGTAGCGTCGCCAAGTCATGCCACTCGGGTTCGGAACCCATCATCTTTGTAATAGCCACTATTCGGGGCATTTCTGACAAACTGCACAGGCTCAGCGCCCAGCCGTTTTCATCAGCACGACCCGTGCGACCAATGCGATGAATATGTATTTCCGGGTCGGGCGTCACATCGACATTAATGACTGCTTCGAGTTGCGCGATATCCAAACCACGTGCGGCCACATCGGTTGCTACCAATACCGAGCAACTTCGATTGGCAAATTGAATCAGCACTTGATCCCGTTCACGTTGTTCCAGATCACCATTCAAAGTCAGCGCATTAATGCCTTGCGCTTGCAACACTTCCAGCAAATCACGACATTGCTGCTTGGTGTTACAAAACGCCAGCGTACTGACCGGTCGATAGTGCTTAAGCAACAAGCCAATCGTCTGCAAACGCAATTCATTTTCTACTTCGTAAAAACGCTGGCGTATCTTGTTTTCTTCATGTTGCTCCAGCAGTTTAACTTCCTGAGGATTGCGTAAGAACTGTCGTGCCAATCCCGCGATGCCATTGGGATAGGTTGCCGAAAACAGTAATGTTTGGCGTTTTGACGGACAGCGTTTTACCACAAAAGCAATGTCATCGTAAAAACCCATGTCCAACATGCGATCGGCTTCATCGAGCACCAGGGTATTGAGTTCTTCCAGATTCAAGCTGTTGCGCTGCAGGTGATCCATGATACGGCCAGGCGTGCCGACCACGATGTGTGCGCCATGCTCCAGACTGGCCACCTGGGGACGCATGGTACTTCCACCACACAGCGTAAGAATCTTAATATTGTCTACGGATCGCGCCAACCGACGAAGCTCCTGCGTCACCTGATCTGCCAATTCACGTGTTGGACACAACACCATGGCCTGCACCGCAAAGCAGCGTGGATTCAGATTAGTAAGCAGCGCCAGCGCGAAAGCTGCCGTCTTACCACTCCCAGTCTTCGCTTGCGCGATCAGATCGTAACCTGCGAGTGTAATTGGCAAACTGGCCGCCTGAATCGGCGTCATGGTTCGGTATTCAAGCTGCTGTAATGTCGCCTGTAAGCCAGGCGACAACGACAATTCATTAAAGAGATGCCCAACAGTATTTTCTGCGGACGAAGATGCGGTCTGTATAGTTTTATTCATGCGCAATTATCCCCGCTTTCAGCGGAACACGCACAGAATTATATTTTCTTTACCGGAAACACTAGGGGGCTGTCCGAGAATAGAATAACTCACTCCCCATTCTATATCGAAACTATTGCCCAGGTTGAGGAACGACTTGCAACCAGCCATTCGGACATTCTTTAATATACGGATAGTAACCATCCGGATTTCGACAATAATACCAATAGTTGGTCTGAGGTTGAGCAGGCGCGGCGTTCCTTTGCTCGACATAGACTGGCGGCGCTGCAGGCGCGACCACAACCGGCGGATAAGCGTAATAGGGTGGTGGATAGAAGAAAGGATTGCCAAAACCGTAAGCACCGTAAGCGCCTGGACCGTAAAAACCGCCGCCATAAAAGCCCGGGCCAAAAAAACCTCCGCCTATATTGATTCCGAGATGACTATGCCCATGACCGTGGCCATGACCGCCACCATACCCACCACGCGCCCACACCGCGTTGCTTGACACAGCAACGATTGTAAACAAGGCGACTGCCAACCACATTAGCTTTGAATTTTCCATGTGAATTCCCTCTCGCACCAATTAAGTTATCGCTTAACAGTTAGACACTCATCTATCAAAAAAGTAACAGATATGAGTGTAGCACTTTCTATTTATTGTTAATATTTGCTGACATCAGTACTCCTTCAACTTAATATTAACGGGTTCAGAGTTGCCCAGATGATTCAATACAAGACGTGGTCTGCAGCGAATGGCCAGCCATTTTCAAAGGCCACAACACCGTATTGGATCATCTGGGCAGCTCCCTTCGGGCGACCCGGAAAGCACTTGC
>JAJFJK010000166.1 GCA_021774075.1 Nitrosomonas sp.
TTGAGTAATAGAGGGATATCTTGTCTTGCATGGGCAATAAAATCTTGATCTGCTATCGTAGCGCCAGTTAACTCAATATCATCCCTTCTATCCTCACCTTCACCATGAGACACCCATGGTGCGCATGTTGTAGCATTACACCGTAACCATATTTCATTAAGCTCAATATCCGTCATACCAGTAGATTTATCATTCATGATTACACTCTGAAATGGAATTTCAGCTATCCCACAAAAAGTTTGTCCACCAATAACTCTAGTTTTTTGCCATTTTCATTTAACTTATAATGCTCATCATAACCACAAACATCTAACTGATCATTACATAGATCTCTAAGTTCATCGGCTTGATCATCATTTATAGCGCCGCCAGTGATAGAGATATCTTCTAACACCTGATGTAAATCAGGTGTTAATTGAAGTATCATAAGCATAAATTTTATTTCGTCCGAACTTAATGAGATCATTAGTTATTTTCCAGTTAGCGGAGTAAACGTTCAGCTTTCTTTGTAGAAGTAGGATTAACTGAAATTATTTTGTTAGTTTGCGGATTAACTACCACCTCTCCTGTTCGGCCAGTAAACCTTTGACTCTGTCTCCCAAGTTGATCAATTTTAACGTTACCAATTCTGAGAGGATCCTTCAATGCATCGAGTATACCTTTAGGAGATACACCAACACGATCAGACCCATTACCAATTGCCCGGTCTACTCCATGCCCAGTGAAACCATCAACTTTAACGCCATTTTTGGCAGTTAACCCCTTTGATAAAAACTTCCCTAGAACTTTACTACCAATAGCCCCAACAGCCCCAAAAGGTACTGCACTTAATGCTGCAGATTGCGCAACTTCACCTTTGTCAACACATTGCAGATTACCGCCATTACTAAACAGTTGCGATATGAGGTTCTCTGACGCACCGATTACTGCACCTGCAACCACACCAACTGCTGCTGCACAAGCTGCTGGAAAAATAACACATATTGGAGCCTCACCCGTCGGATCAATAAAACTCAACGGATTCTGCAGCGCATACCCATAAGTATTAAGTCCGCCAGCCAAACCAATCGGATCACTAGAGAGATACCGTCCAGTCTCAGGATCATAATCCCTAAAGTAGTTGTAATGCAATCGGGTCTCATTGTCGAAATACTGTCCGGCAAATCTGAGGTTGTATTCAAACAGTTGACTGTCACCATCGGGGTCTTCGTTGGGCAGATTATCAGCAAAAGCGTTCTGGTTATTCCACAGCCACACTGGTGTATTGGTTGAATCAACGATTACACGCGGTGTATTGAGATGGTCTGCATGAATAGTATAGACCTGGATGGGGTTAGTCGGAGATGCCTGTTTGATGACGGCAACCGGTATATCGCCAAACCAGACAGTTTCCTGCTTTATCAGCCAGTCTCCAGTTTGTGGGGTTGCCTGGTTTTCCTGATAGTCACCGACAAGTCGTCCTGCCGGGTCAAACAAGAAGAATGTTTGACTGTTGCCACTCAAACCTTTTTTGATCCGCTCACCGGCACCGTTGTATTGATACTGATGATTATTGCTACTGATCGTCGCTTGAGACATCCGCCCGGCAGCATTCCAGGTGTATGTAGTGGTGCCGTCATTAAGTGAATTACCCGCCGCGTCATACGTGTAGGTTTTAGCTACGGGGCCAGCAACGCTTAGCAAACGGTTGCTGTTTGCATCAATGGTATACGGATAAACAGTAGCACCTGACTGTTCACTGATACGGTTACTGTTGGCGTCATAACTCCATAACCGAGTGGTGATGTTGCCTGTCTGGTTGGTCAGCCGGTCGAGTGCATCGTATTGGTAAGCGCGGTTGTAGACCGGATTGGTGTGTGTGGTGTTGGTAATGCGACTAGCCGCATCATAGGTGAGCGTTTGTGTGTCTGCTCCCAATAAGTGTTGCGTCAGTCGTCCATCAAGATCAAAACTGCGGCTGTATGCCTGACCAGTGCCCCAGTTCCAGCTTTGTGGTTCGCCAAATGGTCGGTAGACAATGTTTTGCATCAGGATATTGCCGTTGACACGTACTTCGACTGGGCGGCCATCGGCTCCATAGGTGTAGTCAATTTGCGCCCCTGATGGATAAGTGACGCGAGATAACTGACCACTGGCATTATATTGATAAGCCAGCGTATGGGAGAAGTTTTCGTTGTTGTGACTGACGATTTGGGTTTTGCTCGTCAGGAGCCCATATTGATCGTATTGATAACTGGTGCTGCCAGATTCATCACTCATCTGGGTTAAGTATCCGACACCATTGCTGCCAGTGTCGTAGCTCCAGGTAATCGCACCCGTTACCGGTATGCCTGCAACAACACTATAGGATTGGCTGATTGGGCGGTTTAGCGCATCAAAGGTTGTGGTTTGCACTACGCCACGCGCATCGGTGCGAGTCAGTTGATTGCCTGCTGCATCATAGGTATAAGTGGTGGTTCCCCGGTCTTGTGAGACTTCCTGCAATACATCGCCCAATGCGTTTGTAGTGTAGCTAGTAGCGATGCCCTTGGGGTCGGTAACTTGGGCGATTTGATCGAGCGCATCAAGTTGTTGCAGGGTCTGGCCACCCATCGGGTCGTTAGCCTGGATTAAACGATCTAATGCATCGAATTGCTGTGTAGCGGTGTGGAGCAATGGATCAATGGTCTGCTTCAGATTGCCGTTGGCGTCATACGCCAGTTCTGTCACCTGATTTTGAGCGCCGGTCATTTTCCATAGACGGCTTAGCGCGTCGAATTCTTGTTGCCGAGTCTGCGCCAGTGCATTACTGGCATCAAAGATTTCTTCTTTTGTACGGTTGCCTGCAGCATCCAACGTATATTGGATGGCGTTGCCAAGGCTGTCGCTGATTTCTGTCAGGCGATGCACTGCATCGTATGTGTAGTTAATTGCACTGCTGTCCGGGCGGGTCAATTGGGTCAATTGGCCGACACCGTCATACTGGTATGTGGTGGTCTCCGTACCGACAACACGCGAAACCAATCGTTGCCGTGCATCATAGGTCAATGTGGTGGTGAGATTATTGGCATCAACAATTTGTTCCGGCTGGCCATGCGCGTTATAGCGGTCAATATCGGTAATATGTCCCAGTGCATTGGTAATACGCATTACCTGTCCACGGCAACCGAAGTGACCGCCTATACACGCCGCATCCGGCGCATAATAGTCGATGGTAGTAATATCACTGACATCGGTGCGTGGCCCGTCCTCAATGCGCTGAGTGATAACGCCAGAAACGGTGGAATGATAGATATAACTCGTATTCCAGGTACGGGTCTCGTTACTACCGGTGTCACGGATACTTAATTGCGTAACGTTGCTATAAGTATCATAGGCAATAGTGGTTTCGCGGTTTGCCTCAATAACTTTGATAGGTAAACGGAAATCAATGTGCCAGTCGGTCAGAGTCTTACGTTCGTCAGTATTGGCAGCAGGTGCATAATTGATCAGATCACTGGGGCATGTACTGCCTGCAGCGAAACCTTCAACACGCGCAATCTCGAGGTTGTGGGTTACATCATGCGTATAGCAGGTCTTGTTGCCATTGAAGTCAGCACGACTTGCAGCATTCCCGTTGATGTCATAGGTTGTTGCCGAAGATGCTGCGCTGCAACCAGAACCTGCGGGTTGGGATTGGCTGGTACTTTTTGCTACGCCGAGTATGGTTTGGAATTGGTGCGTGTATTGACTGCCCAAGGGATCGGTTACGACCGTACTGCTGCCACTGACATAATTTAGTTCATGCCGGTCTGCACCACCTGCATGTTCTGTGATAAACGCGCGTCCTTGTGTATCGTAGGTGTAGGTAGCATAACGCACACCGTTTTCGTCGGTGATGCCGGTTAATGCATGTGGTAGATCAGTATTATTGGTATAAGCAACCTCGTTATAATGATAGGTTCGAACCTTGGCGTCTGGATAGGTAACCGATATGAGGTTGCTCGCGGTATCGTAATCATACCCATACACACCAGCAGCAGGATCAGTCAATGTTTCTATACGATTGGATGAATCATACGTAAAAACCAAGTCACGACCTACATCATCACTAACCGAAGACAGGCGATTATTTGAATCATAGTTAAGTGTTCTAGTACGACCATTACGGTCAATTATTGATAATAGCTTACCTGTGACATCATAACTTTCAGTGGTGTCATCAGCTGTAATCATTTGCCAACCATCAGGATCACCATTGCTGTCAACAAGTTGAATTAAGGTTTCATCACCTATTGACTGGTTAATCCAGTCTGACCCAGAAAGAAGAAAATAAGTCAGCTTGCCGTCAGGTCTTGTTGCAGTAATTGTTGCACTGTTTATGTACAGACTGCGCTGGTAGGTATGTTGCCAGGCGTTACCCATTTGCGTACTGCCGGGCAAGCTTTTAGAGTTGTAATGGCGCGTAAATGCCAATCCAGATTGATGGACAATATCATCTTGTTTAGCAACTTTATTGCTTGTTGCTGAATGAATTGGATTTCCTTCTTGAATACACTTAGATTCATGTCCTAAGCTAGCGCCTCTATCTATGGTCGTATCAGGAATATTACAGACCGTTTCACTGGTAATGCCTGCAGAGGAACCTCCAACATCGCATGCTGGATAAGTCCATCCTGCACTGGTTATGTCAGAAATGACACCTAAACGCAGAATCTTTGCGGCACATTTATAACTATATGCCGGGCCAGAAGTAACCGGTAAACCTGATTGATTACTAGGAATTGCCGATATACTTATGATATCTGCATCATTTGAGCCGGGAACTGGAAACCATGGTGTACCTCTACGGTCATTGATATAGTACTCACAAGCTGATTGTGGGTTCGCTGTGTAATAAGGAACGGCCAGGGGTGCTTTTATGAGCGGCGCACGTTCTATCGCATAGACTACTGTACTTACACCGCAAGAAAAGAGAAACAAGCAGAAGAAGAGAAATCGTTTAAATCCGCTGCACACAAACTTCAAAACCATTATGTTCCCCTTTAACAATCAGCTGATTGGAGCCTATTTCAAATAATGCTGTTACAAATAATGCCGATTAAGCGGCCAAGTGTATAAGTTCTAATACCTCATCAAGACGTATTCTTGTTTTTAAATAAGACCAAATTGGCTTTACAGACTCATGATAAAAACCAATCTTTCCCAGCCCCTAAGATTTTATTTTTTAACGACCGGAACATATCATTTCTTTACATGTTTATCCTGTGATAAATATCACAGACATTTTGTTAGATTATGTTTATAGAGAGCTTGACCATTACAGGTTGAATGAAAGGGTTTCCTTTGGGGTGTCACCGCACCATCAATAGCATTGATTTACTTACTACCTGTTATCATTCCGAGACGATCAAACGCTTCAATATTCCATTAATAAACTAGTTAATTTTTACCTAAAAGTTGACCGGTTCTCAAAACCCCGGAGAACCATACTCAATTTTCCGTACAGCACATTCTTATCCTGCTAAACAATAAAGGGTTCATCCGGTAAGTGCGTACTTATGGTCTCAACCGACCAGAACATAATTGGTTTCATGCAGCGCCATAATTTTTAGCTTGAAGAACTCGGCATCTCTGAAGCCATAGGCCATTTTGTGCAAGGTTTTGATTTTGTTGT
>JAJFJK010000167.1 GCA_021774075.1 Nitrosomonas sp.
ATGGATATAGCGTATGCGTTCTGCTGGCAATTGTTGCAGAAATTCTTCTGCGTCATAGCGATGATTGGTACTGTTGACGTAAATATTATTCACGTCCAGTAATAAATCACAATCCGCTTCATCCAAAATTGCGTTGAGGAAATCAATTTCCGCCATTTCTTGTCCCGGTGCCGCGTAGTATGAGACGTTTTCTATAGCAATACGTTGCGCCAAAATATCCTGAACATGTTTTATTCGTTCGGCAACATAATGCACGGCTTCTTCGGTAAAGGGAATGGGCATCAGGTCATACAGATGTCCGTCATCACTGCAATAACTGAGGTGTTCACTATAAGAGTGGATTTGGTGCTCTTGCATGAAACGTTTGAGGCGTTGCAGGAAGGCTTCGTCCAGCGGGGACGGGCCGCCTATGGAAAGGGATAATCCGTGGCAGATAAACGGAAGTTGTTCTGTTAATTCACGGAACATTTTGCCGTAATAACCGCCAACACCAATCCAGTTTTCTGGTGCAACTTCCCAGAAATTAACGCGGTTAATAGGTCCAGGCTGAGGCTGGTCAGCAAGCGAGCGAATCATCGCCCGCCGCAGACCAAGTCCTGCACCATGAGCTGGAAAATATTGATGCTTCATGGTGTTAGCTATTGTGTGGATTATTTGCTTTCACCGCACTTACCTTCTCCACATTTACCTTCTTCATCAGCTTTATCTCCACCGCACTTGCCTTCCATATTCTTATCCATTTCGCCGCCGCATTTACCTTCGCCGCATTTGCCTTCTTTTTCGGCTTTTTCACCGCCGCACTTACCTTCACCGCATTTACCTTCTTTTTCGGATTTTTCACCTCCGCATTTGCCTTCACCTGCATCTTTCTTTTCGCCACACTTACCTTCGCCACATTTTCCTTCTTTGTCGGATTTATTGCCAGCATAACTAGCAGCAAGTTGCATGTACCCACTGGATAATTCGTCCATAGCAAATGGGTTTGTGTTGACATCAGCTTCAGCAGAAACATTGCTGATAGCCAGGCTGGTTACAAAAGCAGTTCCGATTGCGAGTGAGATTGGTTTCATGGTTTTTTTCGACATCTACTATTCTCCATATACAAATTGTGAAATTAAGTGTTGAGTAATGATAATAACCCCAAATTAAAATGAAGTCTTTCATTATTTAATTGCTTTCTGCACTGACCTATGCGAGCACTCTGCATAGCCATTTCTCAACACGATGGCAAATGGTTCTATTTGGAAAATAATTATTACATCATTTTATTTTCATTGAAGTAGTCGGAATTTATTCATTTTCCTTACAACTATTTATTAACTATGTGGATATATAGTGGCAGACTCAGCGCAATTCAAAAAATAAAACATAACTAATTGAAATGCAATTAATCTGAATATCTTTGTAATAAGAAAACCATAAAACCATGATTTATTAACGGTTATGTGCAAAAGTGTTCGTCTGCTTACTGGAAATACTTATTTTATATATGTAATCTTACTTTTTTTGCTTGCATCTCTCTGATAAACTCAGCCCTTCAAAAAATAAGTGAAATACTGATTAATTCTGAATCAAATGGATGATGAGACAGAATTATTCAGAGCAAGATGTAAATTGCGGGTAATAACAAGCGATTACCAGGATTATAACGATGAGACGGGGCGTTCCGTTCATCAGATTCAACTTGTGAATTAATTGGTGTTTCCTTATAAATAATAGGCCTGATAATTGAGGAGCACTGAATGTTTGACAAACCTAACCAACTTGTTTTTTATGCCAACGTAGCGGCAATTGTATTTGGCATTATCGTTATATTGTTTAGCGATTTTAATTTGAGCGGATTAATATTCGTCATTTGTGGCGCATTGCTGATTTTTGAGCAAATCAGGCAAAATAAAGCTGCTTTTACCATTTCAGACCTGAAGAAGATACTGACTGTCCATGACACCGGCGGCAGTAAAGCGACGCAAACGGAAAAGCAAGTAACGGCTGCTTGTCATGTTGAAAATAAAGTCTATTGGTTTAGAAATATCCCGGCCATTGGATCCATCAGTAACTTTAGAATTGAAGGTGCCACACTTGATGATCAAAAACAGGAAAATGGGTCATATCACTTATGCGCGAAAATTCCTGCTGGGTTGAAGGCAACCGCTGGGTTTGATTTGACCTTGGCGTATGACTATCAAAATGCTTTCACGACAACTGAGGGCGTACTGTCACATGTTGTAAACGATGACACACGGCAATTACATTTAATTGTTGAATTACCCAAAGGCCGCCCGATTACTTCCGCCAAGGTTTTTTGTAAACATAATGGCGTAGAAGAAGCGTTGTTGCCTCCTGTTGTGACAGGACAAACAAAAATTGAAAGTGAAATTAAAGACCCAATTCTGGGTGCTGAATACTGCTTGCAATGGCATTGGCCTGAGGAAAGTGTTGCGAAGAAAATTGGACGAATGTTCTAGGCACGTACTACATCATACGCATTACCGATTAGTTCTGAATCAGATGAATCTCAATCAAGCAATCAACTTGTAGCGTGTTTTAATCATCATGATTCAAGGATTAATTGGTGTTGCCTTATTAAGTCTAACTTTTTAGGTGATCGAATTTAACGGGGGATAGCATGAAGCGGTTCCTTAAAATCGGATTAGAGAGACAGCGTACACGTCAATCGCATCATGATGGTATTGATGTGTCTAATCATGCCGTTAAACAGGCTTTTATTGATAATCGTAGCACTTCGGCAGCGCAGCGACGATTGATGGCCAAAATGGCAAGCAGTCCACAAAGCACAGCACAGCGAGTGCTTAGCCAGGAAATACACAACAGTCCACATATGCTGTTACAGCGTAAGTTGATGTCGGTTGTTTCAAAAAACCCAGTCATTCAAGCCGGCGGCGGAAGAATTAATTTGGTGCAAGATGGTTACAAAAGGCCACAATCAATCCATGAGGCTTTTGCATGGGTACGAGCAACTTATCCAGATGGTAATGATACACGCGCACCGCTCTTGGCTGCATTGGCTGACGCCGTTCGAGATTATCCTGTACGTGATGATTATGCGCCTCACCAAGGCTAAGTTTGTCAATTCCAGATTCTCTATGTAAATTTGTTTTCCAGTATGCAACCCTGTTATGCATAAATAGATATGACTAAAGAATTCTATAAAGCACAAATGGTCACTGCGGTTCTCCACTATTCATTCAAGATAATGACGGTGGCGGCTTCTGCGCTATCGATCTATCTTGGCTACTATTTATATATTCAAGGTGTTACTGGTGAGGCGAGCTTGATCGTTGGAGCTAAAGATTTTGAGGGTCAGCTTATAAACGCGGCACCTGGTTTATTTTTCGCTATAGGCGGTTTGGGGACGTTGGGCTATAGCATTCATAAAAGTGCAAAAGTCTTTATACCGTACCCGGAAAACACTAATGATGGTAAATAGCAATGCATAACAAACGCATCAAAGTCGACGCTCGTACCTCGCGCGCCTTATGCGCAACGTGAACAGTATCTTGATCAGCATGCCGACTAAATTGTGCCATCAAAGTTAACGAAGCCATTGAAGTCGAATAATCGTTTATTTTACATTCATGACCCGATGTGTAGCTGGTGCTATGCGTTTATTCCCAGTTGGACTGCATTGCAAAATGCATTGCCGGCAAACCTTGAGATTACGTATTTATTGGGTGGATTAGCGCCGGATACTTCTGAGTCTATGCCTTTGGCGACACGGAAAATGGTTCAACAGGCTTGGCAACAAATAGAAACGTCGGTTCCCGGCATCCGTTTTAACTTTGATTTCTGGCAGGAGAACATACCCATACGCTCAACTTATCCGGCTTGTCGAGCGATACTGGCTGCTAAGAAGCAAAATGCTGCGTGTGAACAAAAGATGATCGCGGCGATCCAGGCAGCCTATTATCAAAAAGCCAGGAACCCGTCATTACCTGAGACGCTGCAGGAGTGCGCCGCGGAAATTGGTCTGGATACGCAACTGTTTATGGAAGATCTGAACAGCCCCGAGATTAATGACGCACTATTACACGAGATTCAATTCGTGCGCAGCATGAAAGTCAATTCATTCCCATCCTTGCGTTTAATGCAGGATGACAAACTTTTTCCAATTACCATCGACTATCATGACCATCTGAAAATGGTGCATGAGATTGATCAAAAAGTAATTTAATCCGTAGATTTATATTTCTTTATTGAAACGACTTTGTTGCTGTCATGGGTATTCATCGATTCGAGTACTTTGCCAGGTTCCTTTAAGACACTCAGCAAGCCTTTTTCTCCATATATGTTGTCCAACATTTTTTGAGAGATCTTTAAACAGGATTCTATTGGGCTTTTAGACTGATTACGAATTTGATCTATTTGCCATTGCAATCCTTCCATACGTTGCTTAAGGTGATCAGGTGCTTGATTAATAGCACCATTAATTAACTCCTGTCGCATACGTTCAAATTGTTCCGGATCCTTCTTTGCAATACGCGCCCATTGATCAAAATCGAAGTTAAAGTCAAAGCCCTGTGTTGATTTATTTGTTTTCATTTTTTTATATTTATAATATTTATTTGTTGTACAGCAAAAAGCATAATGCGATATATCTAACTTCAGTGCAACCGTTGTTTTACTTGCAGTCCAAGGGCTGTAAATACAACCTATTGTTTTATAATGAACTGCTCTTAGGCGGAAAATTGTTTATGACTTGCCGGTTAATAAGTTTTCCATCGTCAGCTGATAAATTTCAGACAATTTATCAATTTCTTTTAATTCAACATTTTCATTGAGCTTGTGAATGGTTGCATTACATGGACCGAATTCCACAACTTGTGCGCAAATATCAGCGATAAAGCGCCCATCAGACGTGCCGCCTGAAGTGGAAAGTTGAGGTTCTATGTTTGTAATCTTTGTAATGGCGTCGCGCATGGCATTGGCAAGTTCGGCTTTGGGGGTGAGGAATGGTTTGCCGGAGAGTTGCCACTGCAAATCATAATCAAGCCCATGCCGGTTCAGAACCTCATGCACGCTTGTTTGTAGCGATTCGACAGTGCTGGCTGTAGAGAAACGAAAATTAAACAGCATGTTTATCGTGCCTGGGATGACATTGGTGGCCCCGGTGCCGCCATTAATATTGGAAATATGCCAGGTTGTCGGCGGGAAATATTCGTTGCCGTCATCCCATTTTGTTTGTGCCAATTCAGCGATGGCTGGGGCCGCTAAGTGAATGGGGTTTTTAGCCAGGTGCGGATAAGCAATGTGGCCTTGTATACCCTTGATCGTCAGATTCCCGGATAAAGAACCACGCCGACCATTTTTGATGGTGTCTCCCAGTTCATTGGTACAAGTTGGTTCGCCGACAATGCAGTAATCTAGTAATTCACCACGTGTTTTGAGCGTTTCAACCACTTTAACAGTGCCATCAATGGCCGGTCCTTCTTCATCTGAGGTGATGAGTAGTGCAATCGAGCCTTTATGATCACCGTGTTCGGCAACGAATGCTTCAATCGCCGTAATGAATGCGGCCAATGAGGTTTTCATATCCGCAGCCCCGCGTGCAAAAAGTCGTTCATCACGAATGGTTGGTGTGAATGGGTCACTATCCCATTGCTCAAGCGGGCCAGTGGGCACCACATCAGTATGACCGGCAAAACAAAGAATTGGTGATGCCATGCCACGCCGCGCCCAAAAATTATCCACGTCGCCAAAGCGCATTTTTTCAATATTGAATCCCATTTTTTCCAAACGCTCGATTAAAATATCCTGGCAACCATCATCTGCTGGCGTGAGTGAGCGACGGTTAATCAGCGTTTGGGCTAGCGCGAGTGTGTCATTGGGCATGTGGTGTTTCCTTCAAGGGGTGTATGAATTACACAACAGTGTGTCGATAAAATTTTAATTTTAGTGTAGGGATTTACGATTATCATGTAAATTTGGTGCTGTAACCCATAAAATATATGCTGAATTTTACACGCCTGACTCGTGTCTTGCACTGCGGGTTTAATATGCGCCTTAACTAATTGCTGCTATCACTGGGAAATTAATCATGCTCCTGTCTCTCTTCTACATTTTTCTTACACTGGCTGTCATTATTGGCATCGTTTTATTTGTGCCATTTCTGCGCCGTCTTATTGTTTCTAATCAGGTGCTTAAAATATTCCGCAAAATGCTGCCGCAGATTTCGCAAACAGAACAGGAGGCGCTGGATGCGGGCACCGTATGGTGGGATGGAGATTTGTTCAGCGGCAAGCCCGATTGGAACAAGTTGCTGGCCTATCCAAAACCACAACTGAGTGCAGAAGAAAAAGCTTTCCTGGATGGCCCGGTGGATCAACTGTGTGGCATGTTGGACGAATGGAAAATCACACAAGAGCTGCAAGACTTGCCACCAGAAGTATGGCAATTTATTAAAGATAACGGTTTTTTTGGGCTGATTATTCCTAAGGAATATGGCGGTTACGGTTTTTCCGCATTGGCACATTCCCAGGTGGTTATGAAAATTGGTTCGCGCAGCGGTACCGCAGCGGTGACAGTGATGGTGCCAAATTCTCTTGGCCCGGCAGAATTACTCTTGCATTATGGTACAGAAGAACAGAAAAACTATTATTTGCCGCGTTTGGCAAAAGGGCAAGAAGTTCCTTGTTTTGCCTTAACTTCACCAGATGCCGGGTCTGATGCCGGTTCGATTCCTGATTTTGGTATTGTGTGTCGGGGCGAGTATGACGGCAAGCAGGATGTGCTGGGTATGCGTGTTACATGGGAGAAACGCTACATCACCTTGGGACCCGTTTCAACTATTCTGGGACTGGCATTTAAGCTTTATGATCCAGATCGATTATTGGGTGGCGCGGAAGACCTGGGTATTACCTTGGCCCTCATTCCCAGCAATACCCCTGGCGTTAACATCGGGCGTAGACATTTTCCACTCAATGCGGCATTTCAGAATGGCCCAAATTCAGGTAAAGATGTTTTTATTCCAATGGATTGGATCATCGGTGGACAAGAGGGCGTCGGCCATGGTTGGCGTATGCTGATGAATAGTCTGGCAGCGGGTCGTTCGATATCATTACCTGCTACCGGTGTGGGTGCGGCCAAACTGGCGGCGCAAACCAGCGGTGCTTATGGCAGAGTGCGCGTGCAATTCAACACGCCGATTGGCCAATTTGAAGGTGTTGAAGAAGCCTTGGCACGCATTGGTGCAAACACGTATATGATGGATGCGGCCCGGGTTATGACTGCCGGTGCGGTTGATCTGGGAGAAAAACCATCGGTGATATCAGCCATTGTTAAATATCATCTGACTGAGCGTGCACGCCAGACCATTATTGACGCAATGGATATCCATGGTGGTAAGGGCATTTGTCTTGGGCCGAGAAATTATCTGGGGCGTTCATATCAAAATATTCCTGTCAGCATTACAGTAGAAGGCGCCAATATCTTAACGCGCAATATGATTGTGTTTGGACAGGGCGCAATCCGCTGCCATCCTTATATCTTGAAAGAAGTCAATGCGGCGCATGATGATGACAAAAAGCGTGCTTCGCGTGAATTTGATCAGGCATTGACTGGGCATGCCATGTACAGTATCCGCAATACGGTGAATAGCTTGGTGTATGGGCTTTTTGGTAAGTATATGAATGGTAGTATCCCAGAAAATACCACACTAGAAACAGCCGTTTATTATCAACAATTAACTCGTTTTTCTGTCAGTTTTGCATTTATTGCAGATGTCGCGTTATTAATATTAGGTGGCTCGTTAAAACGTAAAGAAAGATTGTCCGCCAGATTAGGCGACATTCTTAGTATGCTTTATTTATGCTCAGCGACGTTAAAACGTTTTGAAGAAGATGGTCGCCCACAAGCAGATTTGCCATTGTTGCACTGGTCCATGCAAGATGCCATTTATCGTATGCAACAAGCTTTTGACGAGTTTCTGGATAACTTCCCAGGTCATGCCGCCTTAGTTTGGGTGATACGCAAGTTTGTTTTTCCACTTGGCAAACGTTGCAGCCCACCATCTGACTCGTTGGGCCATGAGGTATCGACACTGATGCTGGAACCGGGTGAGGCGCGTGATCGCTTAACGGCAGGTATTTATGTGCCAACAGGTGCTGATGAACCGATGGCTGATCTGGAACAGGCGTTGCAGTGTGCTGTGGAATGTACAGCAATTGAAGCCAAGTTACGTAGTGCTGTTAAAGCGGGTCAAGTAACGGCCAAGGGTGATGATCGAATCGTGCAGGCAGTGCAACAAGGTGTCATTACTGCTGCTGAGGCAGCGCTGCTTAATAAGATGAAAGATTTGCGCAGCCGTGTTGTCAAAGTTGACGATTTTCCATCTGATTTTAGTGCTGAATCAGCAACAGCAGCGACAGAAACAATGCAACCCAGTGCTTTTAATGCAAGCCAATTGAGCGCGCAGGCTGCCGCTGATGCATTTGCTGATGAGAATCCTGAACATGATGGTGATGATGATGAACGGGCTGCTGAATCTGCTGCAGATAGTGAAGATGGTGTGTCCAATGAGACTCATGGAGTAGATGAGGATGACCCCGCATCGCGCAATGATGTCAGTGAATCCAATTTATTTAAATCTGGTCAAATGGATGAAATCGCATCATCCGATGTGTTCACAGACCAGGAGACACCTAAGAATGACCAGAATGAAGATAACCCCGGTCGGATAAAGTGACATGACCGACATTATTTCAGTTGAGCAAGCAAAAACACTCAGTGGTTTGTTTAATGCGCGCGTGCAACGTTCCTCGAAGCATGTGGCTTATCGCTATTTTGACCGCTTCAGTGAGCAATGGTGTGAATACACCTGGGAACAGATGAATCAGTTTGTTGCACGCTGGCAAGCGGCACTTTACAAAGAATCTTTTGCACCTGGTGACCGGGTCGCGGTAATGCTCAGAAATTGTCCGGAATGTGTCATGTTTGAACAGGCTGCATTAGGCTTAGGCTTGGTTCTTGTGCCATTTTATACGGAAGATCGTGCCGACAATGTGGCCTATATGCTGTCTGATGCAGGCGCCAAGTTACTTTTGTTAGAACAAACAGACAATTGGCAGGATGTGAGTGACGCGTGCTGTCAGGTTGACGGGTTGCGGCGTATCGTGGTGATGGGTGCATCCGAGAGAGATCGCCATAAACATGTCAATCATGATTTTGTGGTACCGCTCAATACTTGGTTGCCAAAAGAAGCAAGTGCAGTGCAGCAGGTGGATAGTGACCCGCATAGTCTGGCTACTATTATTTATACCTCTGGAACAACAGGCAAACCCAAAGGCGTGATGTTAAGTCACCATAACATTCTGACCAACGCATACAATAGCTTGCAAGTAGTGCCGGTGAGCCAAGAAGACTTGCTGCTGTCATTTCTCCCGTTATCTCATACGTTTGAGCGCACGGTTGGTTACTATATTCCAATGATGTGTGGCGCCAAAATTGCTTATGCACGTTCAATCGCACAATTGCAAGAAGACTTGTTGACTGTTAGTCCGACCATTCTTGTTTCCGTACCGCGTATTTATGAACGTGTTTATGCGGGCATTCGCGCAAAACTGGCAGAAGGTCCTGCATTTAGCAGATGGTTATTTAATTTCGCAGTCGATGTGGGCTACAGTCGATTTGAATATCTGCAAGGGCGTGGTTCCTCGCAGCTAAGCCATTTGTTATGGCCGTTATTGGAAAAGCTGGTGGCGAGAAAACTGATGAGTAAATTGGGCGGACGATTGCGCCAGGCCATGAGTGGCGGGGCACCTTTATCAGCAGAAATATCGCGCGTATTCATTGGTTTGGGATTACCCATTTTACAAGGCTTTGGCATGACAGAAAGCAGCCCTGTGGTATGTGTCAACAGGCTCGAAGATAACGTGCCATCCAGTGTTGGAGCGCCCATACCCGGTGTGGAAGTCAAATTGGGTGAACAAGACGCTTTATTGATTCGCGGCCCGAATGTGATGCTGGGTTACTGGAATAATCCGCTGGCAACTAAGGCCATTTTGTCGGATGACGGCTGGTTGAATTCCGGTGATGTCGCGTCCATTGATGAAGCAGGCCGCGTGACGATTACCGGACGCTTGAAAGAAATTATTGTTTTATCAACCGGCGAGAAGGTGCCGCCAGGTGATATGGAAGCAGCAATCACGCGCGACCCGTTGTTTGAACAGGTTATGGTAATTGGAGAAGCGCGACCTTATCTGAGCGTACTGGCTGTTTTGAATGCAGATAATTGGCAAAAAATGGCTGCTTTATATGGCCTTGATATGAATTTGTCGAACCCAAACCAAATGTCGCAAGTTGAAGAAATTCTACTCGAAAAAATCACACGCCAAACCAATGAATTTCCAGGTTATGCACGAATACGCAAGGTCGCTCTGATCACTGAACCCTGGACAGTCGAAAATGAATTGCTGACCTCTACGCTGAAACTTCGTCGAATTAAGATATTGGCGCATTTTAAAGCCGAGGTAGCACGACTTTATGATGGGCACTAATATATATCACCACAGATTATGCTGTTGTTAATATTGATAAAAACAACAGTGTAATTTTGTTCTGCTTGCTGTAAACAAATCTTTTTTAAGCAGCAATATCTTGTCTTCGTACGCTCCTCTAAAAAAATCAAATTGTATAATCAAATTAAAACAGGTATATAGAGACATTTTTGCATGTTATTTATGGTTTAAATAATCTTATTTGATGTTAAAGTGACATCTCAAAATTGAGAAATAGTCACTCAAATACCAACAATGTGCTCTTAATTTCCTGAAGATTGCCGTTATCTGAGTTACAAGAAGACTATGCGTTAAGCTGCTGATAAACAAATATTTTTATAGATAAGGCAAGATGAGAATTATATTTTATATATTGGAGAAGAAATAATGAAACAACGAATTATTTTATTTTGCGTTCTATTTTTTTGCGCCAATAATGCCTTTGCACAGCAAGGTCTTCCAAATCTAAAATCCCATGCCGTGATGGTCTTAAATGCCCAAAACGATAATGTTATTTATGATAAGAATGCCAATAACATTATGCCCATTGCCTCGATTACCAAATTGATGACCGCCATGGTCATTCTTGATGCGCAATTGTCTCAAGACGAAAAAATCACAATTGCTACTGCTGATGTAGACCGCCTGAAAAACACACGTTCCAGATTACACACAGAAACCAGTTATGCACGTCATGAACTATTAAGACTGTCGCTCATGTCTTCTGAGAACCGAGCTGCAGCGGCACTGGGCCGTACTTATCCCGGTGGTACTTCAGCGTTTGTAACGGCCATGAACAGAAAAGCATTTGAGCTTGGTATGTACAATACTTATTTTGTAGAGCCAACCGGATTGAGTAGCAGTAATGTTTCTACCGCGCGCGATTTGGCTAAAATGGTTGCAGCTTCAAATGATTATGATGTTATTCGTGAATTTTCCACCACTTCACAACATGTTGTGTCACCACAAAACAGAACTAACAAAATACAGTATGTCAATTCAAATAGCCTGGTGCGTAATCAGAATTGGCAGATTGATGTTTCCAAAACAGGCTACCTTAATGCAGCAGGGCGTTGCTTGGTTATGCAAGCCAATATTGCTGGCAAACCTGTTGTTATTGTTTTGTTGAATTCCTGGGGGAAGAACACGCGTATCGGTGATGCAAACCGTGTGAAAAAATGGATGGAAAATGTTTATGTTCGTAAACAGATCTCAGCCATTGCATCCAATACCAATTAATTCATGAATCAAGTTGATAAATTGTATTGTATTTGGTCTTCAGATAAGCAATAAAATAATCCGGATTTAGCGCTTCCCCGGTAACACGTTGAATCAATTCCTGCGGTGTATAAAGCGTGCCCTGACTGTGTATTTTTTCATTCAGCCATTGCTTAATGGGCGCGAAATCTCCGCTTTCAATATTCTTTGCTATATTAGGCTGCTCACTCAGCAATGTTCTATAAAACTGACAAGCGTAAATGGCGCCCAAGGTATACGAAGGGAAATAGCCAAATGCACCGCTAGACCAGTGCGAATCCTGTAAAACGCCCAGTGTGTCAGTGGGCGGTTTAATCCCTAAATACTTCATCATCATGGTATCCCAGATTTCAGGCAAATCATCCACAAGCATACTGCCATCAAACAAGCCTTTCTCAATCTCGTAGCGCAAAATAACATGTAACGGATAAGTCAGCTCATCAGCCTCAACCCGTATAAAATCAGGTTTGCAGGTATTAATTGCCTGATAAAAAGAATCCACCGTGGCACGGTGCAAATTGTCATGGAACGTCGTGCGTATGGTCTCGAAGTAATGCACGCAGAAGGGCTTGCTTTGTGCAATCATGCGCTCCCAAAATAACGACTGGGACTCATGAATCCCCATGGTCAGTGACTCGGATACCGGCAAATCCTGATAGCCGGGCATGCGCCCTTGTTCATAGATGCCATGGCCTGTTTCATGAATAACCGCATATAACGATTCAATAAAATCACTTTCCTTATAGCGCGTCTTAATGCGTACATCCGTTGGGTGGCTGCCGCCGCAAAACGGATGTACGGAAACATCCATGCGGCCCTGATCAAAATTGAAGCCGATATCCTGGCTGATTTTACGGGCTAGTGCCTCCTGTTTATCAACCGGGAAGGTGCCCTGCAAGAAGGAAGTATCCGGTTGATAGTGCCGCTCTTGTATTGTTTGTATGAATGGAATCAACTCCGCTTTTAGGCGCTCGAAAGTCGGCGTGATGTCAGCCATTGACGTGCCGCGCTCAAAAATCTCAATGTTCGCATCATAGGCATCTTTCTCAGGAAACACACACTGTGCCCATTCTTTTTTTAATGCTAGAAACTGCTTTAGCACTGGCGCAAAACCTGCGAATTTGTTTTCTTTACGTGCCTTAACCCAGCTATGCTGCCCTCTGGAACTCAACTCAGCCATTTCCATAACCAGTCTTTTGGGGACTTTGGTATCCAGATCAAAATTTCTTTGTGCCTCACGGATATTGCAGGCTTGCAATAAATCAAAAGAATCCGAGTCTTCTTCCTTTAATGCCGCCAGACAATCACCCAGCCCAGGATCTGTCATGCGTTCATGTATCACACCCGCCAGCGCAGAAATTTGTTGCGCGCGTGCATCCGCAGCACCTGCCGGCATCATAACCTCCTGATCCCAACCGATAGTACTCATCACGCCATTCAAGTAAGAAATCTCTTTCAGTCTGTCAATCAGATTTTGGTAATTATTATTGATAGCTGGCTCCATATAAGTCATTGATGCATTCTGATTCAGCCTGCGATTATAAATGACATTGTCTTTTTTCGTTACCGAAAAGCGCCGGAAAGCAATTCAGGAATCGTTGTTGCCCTGAAGACTGATCTGGTTTATGCTTTGCCTCCCATTCTTATGGCACCCATATATTGTAGTGTTTCAGCGGAGAAGTGGCTGAGTGGCTTAAGGCGCACGCTTGGAAAGCGTGTGTACGGCAACGTACCGCGGGTTCGAATCCCGCCTTCTCCGCCAATATTTAGTATATAATCAACGGTCTATTTATCAATGTTGCCCAAATGTTGCCCGTACATCTCGGCTGTCTTTGTCCCATGTTGCTCTTTATTGTTAATCCAGCGTGCATATGTTTTAGCTGTAATTAACATATTAGAATGACCCATTTGCGCAGATACCCAAGCTATATTCTCGCCAGCCGACAACATCATTGATGCAAAAGTATGGCGTGTTTGATACGGATTTCTGTAACGCACTCCGGCTTTTTTCAATAATGGAATCCAGAATCCTTTCCTGATTTGTTGGTCGCCAGTCCATTGTTTGCAGGTGCGCGGATTTAAGAACGCTTTCCCGCCTTGTAATAGGGTATGCAACTTTTGATTGATCAGTGCGGCCTCCACATGTGGAAGCATGTCTATTTCCCGATTACTTGATTTTGTTTTTGTAGATTCGTCATTCTTGGCAGCGTAAGTATGCGCCTTGTTAATATTTATTTTCTTCCGTTTCCAATCAATATCCGTCCATTCTAGGGCAATTAGCTCTGAAGTCCTCATTCCAGATCGCGGCTTCGCGCGATCTAACCTTATTCGTTAGGGTGTCTCTAATGACAAACAAAGCTTGTACTCCGCTTTGCTTTTTCCCAATTTTTTGCCATCTTCAATTGCTCGCAGGTTAATCCCTTGACGCCTATAAGTACCGCCTTATTCAGGTTTGCGCCTGATAGGTTAAGTCGGAACATCTGGGTATTTGTAAAGTCAACGCCTTCAAGTACAGCGTCAGAAAAATCAATGTCAATCAGCACGCTATTCGTAAATTTTGCGTAAGTAAAATTGGCTTTCATGAATTCAACCCCCGAAATTCTCGTATTCTTGAAGTTTGAGTTATTAAAGTCCCCATTGCTAAGATCTGCATATTGCAGCCAAGCGTTCTCGATATTGATCCCAGCCATTGGAACGTCGTCCTTAATCAAGTCTCTTATTGCCAGTTCGCGCCCCCCGCTTCCAGTTTGGCCGGTGGCCGTGTTGATAACTTGCCACGCCTGAAAGTGCCTAGCTTTAATTGTATTTTTTCTGTCTGCTTGATAAGAGATCGCTGTACTAAGAATTGCTACAAGTATCGATAACTTTCCAAGTTTGTCTAGTATCGGAAATATGGCTTGCTTTTCAAGCCAATTATCGAAGCTCCTTAATGTTTCCATCTTGTTTTGTTTCTCCTTGAATTCATGCAACTCTAATAAATGGTTATAAAGTTTCCGTATATCAACTCTAACTTGGGCTCTGAAATTAAACCAATTTATGATGTTAGCTCAAGAATATGAAGCACTGTTGGTTCAAGAGGATATTCCGATCAATCAACGGCCTTACTTTTACAAGTAGTTACGTTGCCATCTCGATTTTTGTTGTTGACGCTAACTGTCAGATCAAGCCTGAGCTAGTACAATTGAATTTGTTAACACCAAGCGACTTTGTCGTATCTTAATTACCAAGCGATTCTGTCGTAATCGCTAATTACCAAGGGAAACTGTCGGTCTCTTTTTTACATGTTTGTTAGTGTTCTTTTTTTGAATACTGGAGGAATGTTGAGGATGATATCGATGGATTCTAAAGCTCAACTCACCGTTGATATAATTGCTAAAATTGTTGAAGGCAGAATAACAATTGCCAATGGTGCTAAATTACTTAGTAAGTGTCGACGCACCATTGAACGCTATGTGACGCGATATCAGCAAGTCG
>JAJFJK010000168.1 GCA_021774075.1 Nitrosomonas sp.
CATTTTCCAGTGTCATGCAATGAGGTCGCGCGTCAACACGCGATCAGAGGTCTTGCATTGCTGCATCACATGACCTATGCAGGTGCGAGAGAAGCATTTGTTGCAGCTACGCAGGCTGATGCGGATTGTGCCATGGGTTACTGGGGGCAGGCGATGAGTTTCATTCATCCATTATGGTCTGATTTGCCTAGTGCCTCTGAGTTTAATGAAGGGCAGGCTTTGGTGGCGCTTGCCAAAGCGCGAGGAGAAAAATCCGCTTGGGAAGATGCGTACATCAATGCGGTTGAAGCTTATTATGCTGCAGGCAGAAACGCTGATGAAAAGATTAATGTGGCACATTTCGAGCGTGCATGGCACAAAGTCTACCAACAGTTCCCGCAAGACTCCGAAGCAGCAAGTTTTTATGCCTTAACCCATATGGCTACGGCAAGTTATGAAGCACAGGATTACACTAAACAGGAACATGCCGCTGAGATCGCTAAACAGGTTCTTGTTCGAATTCCTGATCATCCCGGCGCACATCATTACATCATTCATGCTTATGATTCCCCTTTATTAGCTGAGAAAGCATTGGCAGTAGCGCGTCGCTATGGCGAGATCACCTCCAACGTGCCACACGCACTACATATGCCTACACATATTTTTACGCGGCTTGGTTTGTGGCAGGAATCAATTGTGATGAATCAACGCGCAGCGACTGCGGCGTTAGCAAATCCCGCGGGCGATACAATTTCCCTGCATTATTTACATGCGCTGGATTACCTTGCGTATGCCTATTTGCAACGCGCTGAGGATGTAGAAGTTGAACAAACTTTGCAAACCATCCGGTCGCTTAACATGCCCGCACAGAGCCATGTTGCAAGTGCCTACACATTTGCCGCCGTGCCTGCGCGTATTGTTTTGGAGCAGCGACAATGGCTTGCGGCTTCCAGGCTAGAATTGAACTTGCCACGTGATTTTGCGTGGGATCAGTTTCCGGCCAAACAAGCTATTACGCATTTTGCGCGTGCGCTGGGTGCAGCGAGAAGTGGTAATGAATCCCTCGCAAGTGAGGCACTGGATCAACTGGAAGTGCTGCATGATCAAGTCATGAAAACTTCACCGAGTTGGGCCAAACAGATTGAGATTCAGCGCTTGTCCGCACAAGCATGGTTGGTCTATCAGCAGGAAAAACCAGAGGCGGCATTAAAGATTATGCAACAAGCTGCCAAGATGGAAGCTGCTACAGAGAAGCATCCCGTTACGCCTGGCGCGATTTTGCCAGCAGGTGAGTTGCTGGCGGATATGTATTTAGCCCTTGGTAAACATCAGCAAGCGCAAGCGGAATATTTGGCAGTATTAACCCATAGCCCGAATCGTTTTAATAGCCTATATGGTGTGGCGCGTGCTGCTGAGTTATCGGGCAACCATGACAAAGCTGCGTTGTATTACAAAAAACTTGTTAATATGGCTTCGGCTGATTCAGTGCGCGAGGCGTTGCTTCATGCAAAGGCCTATTTGGAAAACTAAACGATTAAGCTTATGTTGGCACCACAATTTTAACCAGAGATACTTTATTCAAAACTATGATTAATCTAGCGGTTCAACTTCTTGCCACGCAATTGAATCAATATCTGAGACGCACTTACGATTTGACTGAAGATGTTGTGGTGACTTCAAATCTGGTTGATGTGGATGGTGCTGCTGCGTCCAATGTCAATAATAAGCTGGTTATATTCCTGACAAATATCCAGAAGGACAACGTCCCTTCCAGGCATGGGACTGTGCAGGAAATAGGCAAGCGCGCCTTGCAGAGTAGTCAACCACAGTATTTCAATTTGTATGTCATGATGACGGCGAACTTCACCGGAAATAATTATCCGGAAGCACTAAAATTTTTATCAAGCACAGTCAGTTTCTTCCAACGGCATGCCTTATTCAATCATCAGAACACGCCCGAACTTGATCGACGAATTGAAAAACTGATATTGGATGTCGAAAATCTTTCCATCCAGGATTTGAGTAACTTATGGGGTTCTTTGGGCGGGAAATACTTACCATCGGTTCTTTATAAAGTCAGAATGGTTACGTTTGATGCAGAAGAGATCGTTGCTCGCGTGCCGACTGTCACTGAACCGAAATCTTCTATTGGTTAGGAAGCTATCTATCATTGACAAGTAGATTTACCCCGAATATTCGGCCCGGCTACTGTCTATATTGAGTACTTTTATCGCTGAACTAACGATGGGATAGATCCATGAAAGCACCCGCAGACAAATCACTCGATAACCAGCGTCAAGCTGCAGCTCATGAAACGCCTCAGCAGCAGGATCGTTCTGACACTGAATTTCAGTTTGTCGATAACCGCGCGGAAACTGTCGGTCTGCGGCAATTGCAAGAAGTAGCCGACAATAGCCCGCCGGAGCAAGGTTTGTCGCAGTTAAAAGCCATGATGGACAGCAGTCTCCACGGCACTTCGATGCAAAATTTACAAACAATAATCGATAATAGTCCGCGCCAGGCGGCGCAGCGACAGCAGCACAGCCGAGTCCTGGGTGCGACGATGTCGCTGCCAATTGGCTCTGACGATGTGTCGGTGCAGCGGGCTAAGGAAGACGAACTGTTGCAGGGGCAATTTGCCGCTGAATCTCCGGCACAATTAGCGCAGCAACCTGACCCCAAACCTAATAACACTGGGCTGCCTGATAATCTTAAGGCTGGTGTTGAATCCCTGTCAGGTCTGTCGCTGGATGATGTGAAGGTGCATTACAACTCTACCGAGCCTGCGCAATTGAATGCGCACGCTTATGCGCAGGGGACGGATATTCATGTGGGGCCAGGGCAGGAGCAGCATTTGCCGCATGAGGCTTGGCATGTGGTGCAGCAGGCGCAGGGGCGGGTGAAGCCTACGACGCAGATGAAGGATGGGATGGGAGTTAATGATAATCAGGGGTTGGAGCGTGAGGCGGATTTGATGGGGGCGAGGGCGGCAGCTGGGGTTGTGCAGGCTAGGCGGGAATTGGGTGGTTCAGTCGTGTCTGATCCTATTGGTATGGAAACCGACCACACTCATCGGAGTCCCCGCACGGAGTGCCGGAATGCAAGCCGCCCGAAGACGAGTTCTGCCACAGGCCCGACCGCGATCTTGCAAGCTAAATTCACCGTGGAGCAAACCGAGGAGGCGACAGAAGATCTGGAACGAATCCAAGAGTTTCTGAACGCTAACCACGAAGCCCAAGATGAGGCCACGGATAGATCCGCTCGCACGGACATGGCGCTGGGCCTGACAGTACTGAGGTCAAATAGCTTGAAAGGCCGCAACGTACGGGACCTCATGCAGTGGATGGAAGCAGCCAAGTTGGACGGCGAAGAACAAAAAATCCTGGCCCGATGCGAGGCATTACTCGCGCGTGCCGAGGGGCGCGCGAATAATACCAACCTGCGAATTTTCGGGGACAAGGTCGCCGCGACCACTTGGATGGATTGGGTTCCGGTCGATATCACGGTCCAGGGTCAATACCGCACATGGTTTGAAGAGTGCGCGACGAAACCACTCCTGGCAAATGATGGTCGCTTCAAGTTCAACCTCTCCGGCTTCAAACGGGACTATGTAGTCGGTCTCGTCGATGGAGCAAAAAACATTTCACAACAGGAGATGGATCGGCGGGTGGATGGTCATGAAATCAGTAAAACCGACTGGGAGATTCTGGAAGTGCTAAGCAATCCTTCTCTCTTCGGAAGGACCGACTTCCTGCTTTTCGACAAGAGGAAAGCGGAAGAACCAACGATCATGGACGAAGGTGTCAGGGGCGAGTGGCACGTCGCTCAGCCGATCACAAATGTAGACCACGAGATCTATCTGGCGCGAATCGCCGAGGAAACCCAGCAAAAGGAGGTGGCTGAGGCCGAACAAGCGCGATTCACAGGTGATGTTGTATACCGCATCCAACTTCTCCGTGCGCGCTTCGAGGAGGAACTAGAGGGGACGGGAAAGACTATGGAGGACGAAGAAGTGCAAAAGGCATTCGTGGAAGCCGAGGAAGAAGCTGGGTGGGAGGGTGCCTGGAATACCTTTGATGAGTTGTGGGGAAACGGCTCTGAATCTTTCTTTAGAAATCTCAACGCGACATCAGAATGAGAATGGGGCCCAGCACGTTAGACACGATCAGTGTTTCACTTACTCGTTCTGGAGAGTCCGTACTCTTCCTTCAAGTCGACCGGGATGGACGCTGTAAGCGCGTCGGAGATGGCGCGCCGGGTAGTTCTGCCGATTATGTCAGCAGTGTCGTCGGTCCCGAGGTCTTCCTCGCGCTGCAGAAAGTGGTCCCGCCCGAGTTGTTCGAGCGAAGCGGGTGCTTCGCGCTCCCGGAGCCGGTTGGAGACGAGATGTTACTGTCGATCCGCTTCTTCGGGGCGCGACAACAGCACGTAGTGGAGTTCCAGTACGGAGCCGATTCGGCACCGCCACCGGCGACCGTGCAGCACTTCGTGTCGATGGCGGTGGCGCTCACCGACGAGTGGTACCTGCAAGACATGGAGTCCTGATATCAAACGGTGATGCCGAGAAAATCAGAAAATCAAGGGTCACCCATCTTGGGGTCACAGGCATCTTGTGCATGCATGTGCATGCATGGGGTCAGGTCTATATAAGTTGCTTAATGTATGCTAATATCAATCCTATGAGTAGACCCATAAGAATTGAATTTTCTGGTGCTTTTTATCATGTAACCGCTCGCGGTGATCGGCGTGAAAATATTTATGATGATGAGATTGATCGAGAAAGATTTCTTGCGATTTTGGGACAAGTCATTAAAGACTTTAATTGGGTTTGTCATGCTTATTGTTTGATGAGCAATCACTATCATTTGTTGATTGAAACGCCAGATGGCAATTTGTCGAAGGGTATGCGTCAGTTGAATGGCGTGTTTACTCAGGCATCGAATCGTCGCCATCAACGCAGTGGTCATTTATTTCAAGGAAGATACAAGGCGATTTTGGTTGATGCGGACACTTATTTGATGGAGTTGATGCGTTATATTGTTCTCAATCCGGTGAGGGCAGGTATGGTGGATCACCCCGGAAAGTGGTCATGGAGCAGCTATAATGCAATGGTTGGTGCAACTTTAGTACCGCCATGGTTGGCAACAGACAAATTACTTAAACAATTTGCAGGCAAACGAAACGAAGCAGCGCGAGGGTATTTGCAGTTTGTTGCGCAAGGCATTGGGCAAGAATCAATATGGCGACATTTAAATCGGCAGGTGTTTCTTGGTGATGATGATTTCGTACAACAGATACAGCAAAAAGCCAAAGTATTGCCTGAAGATCACAATATACCCAAAGTCCAGCGTCGACCACCCGCGCAACCTCTGGAGAAATTAGCGAAGGCTCATGCTAATCGTAATGATGCCATTTTGGCTATGTATGCGACTGGCGAATATAGTTACTCACAGATTGCTGCGTTTTTTAACATGCATTTCACAACTATCGGTAAAATTGTTCGGGCCGCAAAAGCAAGTAGTAAAAAATAGGTGGGGGTTTTAAGGATTTTTCCCAGTAAACAACAGAAACTCTTGAACTAAAAAAGCTGGATATATAGCTTAAAACATATCATTATATGAGCTATAAATGGAGGTTTTATAACTCTTATTTCAGGTGTATTTATTATTTACCCTATTTCCTTTAATTCCTGCGCCAGTTCCAGCAGGCTTATTGCTTCTGTTTCTTCCGTAACCGGGTAACGATCCGATCCGGCGTAAACGACAAAGGAACGATCCGGTTTGATATCTTCAAGCGCATTGTAAAAGCCTTTTTCCAGCCTGGGGGCTAGACCACTTTTGATTTCTATGGCCCATCTTTTACCACCGGGTAAATCTAGTACCAAGTCAATTTCTGCGCCCGCTGCAGTGCGGTAAAAGCTGGCGGACGTTCTGGTTGGTGCGACACAGAGCAAATTTTCAATTACAAATCCTTCCCAACCAGATCCAAACACAGGATGACCGGAAAGTTGATTATAATCGGCTATACCAAGCAGGGCATGGGCAATGCCGCTATCACGTACGTAAACGCGCGGCGCTTTGACCAGACGTTTTTTTGTATTGGCATGTAGGGGCTGCAAGCGCCGTACCAGTAAGAGGTCGGCCAGAAGGTCGATATAGCTGCTTACTGTCGGTGCGGTAATTGATAGACTTGCAGCCAAACGCGAAGCATTAAGAAATTGTCCTTGGTTATGCGCTAGCATGATCCATAAGCGCTCAAGCGTTTCTGACGGTATGCGCGGGCCAAATTGCGGCACATCTCTTTCCAGGTAAGTACGAATAAAATTGCGCCGATAGGCATAGCTGTCTTCGTCATTTTCGGCTAAATAGCTATCAGGGAAACCACCACGTACCCAAAGTTTTGCCGGATCAGCATTATCTTTGCTGCTCGTTTCTAAGATATTCAATGGCTCCATGTCGATATATTCAATCCGCCCGGCCAGCGTTTCCCCCGATTGACGCAACAGATCAATTGAAGCAGATCCTAAAATTAAAAACCTGCCGGTACGGAGTCCCTTGCGGCGACCCTGGTCAATTAAGCCTCGTAAAGTCTGGAATATCTCCGGTACTCTGTGAATTTCATCAAGGATCACAAGCTTTTTTTCGTTCTTGCCAAGAAATAATGCGGGATTTCTGAGCTTTTCTCGATCCTCAAGGGATTCAAGGTCTAAATAAACTGCTTCTCGGTGTGCGGCAATATCGAGAGCCAACGTTGTTTTACCAACCTGGCGCGGGCCAATTAACGCGGCGGCGGCCTGACGATCAAGTGCCCGTAAAACATTCTGATATATATATCTTTTTATCATCCTTGCATATTAAAAGCATAATTTTTAAATTGCAAGGAGAGATCTATAATATAAGCTATGCATCCAAGGATGTTTCTTTGAGTAGCAGTAGCGCGTGATGTGCCGGTAATGCTGATATAGTTATACTGATCCTGGGAATTCTGAGGACATAATACTTAGAGTCTCCTCAGAAAGTCAGCAAACATTGTGAGTATAGCCTGACCTTTCCCTGAGACTTTGAAATATATTCAAGTAGTATGTAAACATCAATAGGCAGTATTTACAGCCACACGCGCGAAGCCAAATAAAAACC
>JAJFJK010000169.1 GCA_021774075.1 Nitrosomonas sp.
CGTTCAGATCTTCTTCGGTTTTTATATTCTTAGCCGCTAATTGGGCTATAGCATGGAGTTCTTCGTTTTTCATCGCCTGTCTATCCTTTCCCATATTTGGGGTTAATGATAAACAGTTACACAGAATTTGTTACAGTCTCGTTGTTCACTTTGTAATATTAAATTAATTCCAAACAACAGGAGATTCGTCGTTACGTCTTAAAACCATTGCTTCAGGCCCATTGTAATCATCATCAGCCATACCAATCGATAGAAATCTATTATTTTCAAATGAGATCATTACTTTATTGTCTATTTCTTCTATGGATTTTACCTTCATCCCTTCAAGCATATGTATAGAGCTGTCATCGCAGTGATATTTATTAAATATACATAATGTTGTGCCATCAGAAAATCTAATTTGGATATAATCATGTACTTCCTCAATCTTGCTGATAATAAGGCCAATCAGTATTTTTAGGGTAGCCATAATGTTAATCCTTAATGAATAGGGAAGTGGCTTTCTTTATTTCAATTTGAGATCGAATATAAGGGGTACTTCATCAGAATCTTGCAGCCTTCCTGTTTCTGGTATTAGATACCTGAGACACCAGTGACCGGGCATTGACAACAATGAGATCAAATCATTCACCTTGCCATAGCTATACCTAATGCGGTCTTGTTCAGACCATTCGCTCGCAAAAAAGATGCTTAATTTCTTGCATTTTTCTACACATAAAATCTCAAGCTGATTGAGAAACTCAAAGAATCGTGGTCTCTCGCCCGTCAGCTCATAAGCTGTTAGCTCCTCATGTATCCCAAAAGATAAAGCAACATTACCATCATGTGGCGATTGGAGAAAAAGTAAGTTTTCCCAGCCTTCATTTTTCTGCGCGATTTTCAAACCAGCCTGCACATCCGATTCAGCATATTCAATACCACGCAACAAACCATATCCAAATTTATGTGCTACAAATTCAATTTCACTAAAAAGGTCAGCATTATTTTCAGCTGTATAGCCAAGGCCGATAGTAGTACTCATTCCTGTCTCCCTGATCTAGTACGAATAGAGCTTGTGCCGTATTCCGTTTGCCCCTTGTAAAGCTCACGAATATCCCTCGGCGTAACCGCACTATCAGGACCCTTGCCAGTGAATACTCTGCCATCTGGCGTAACGTTTCTTACATTCTGAGGGGTAACCGTGGCTCCTGCTTGACCATGACCACTAGGCCTTAAACGAAATAGGTCTTGTCCACCCCGTTGTACTGTAGGATTGCCAGCTCGTGTAGCAGCATCAACCTGCCCTTGGATGGTACCTTCCCCGGGAGCAGGTCTATATCCTCTTGTTTCAAGCCCTGTTAAGTTGGGAGCATTTTCTAGGGCTTTTTTCTCTACTCTAACTGTATTTTTAGTAGTGCCACCTAAAATATTACGTAACGAATTTGCTCCGCCCGCGTGGGCTTCTCCTACAAAAGTAAACAAAAAAGCATAAAATAAAATAGCAATAATAGATATGGTAAGCGCAAATTTTGACTTTGTTCTTTCTTTGTAATTAAACATAATAATCTCCATTGCTAATAGGAGCTATTGTTATCAGTTTGTAGGCTATCGTCAAGGTTGTTGTTTAATTGCCACAATTCTTGCGGTTCTTAATCTTGCCATTACAAAAACTGATTTAATCAGATTTCTGGTTCATGTTGCCAGCCAGAGGGCTATTGGAAAGTTGTAGAAAACTAACAATGACTCTTTGTCTATCTCATTGCACATGGATATTTGCCGTGCAATAAGATTGCCTATGTAAGCAGGTGGAGATTCATCATTATCTAATTATCGACCATGCTCAGCAGCACTCCCTTTTTATCCATTCAGAACGGTTTTGCTCATAGTCCCGCTGAAGGTGAAAATTTGCTTCAGGGCTTAAATCGATCAGACTGAAATAGCCATAACCGCTTTGCTTGTGCATCATGGTCATGACTTCACTTTTCAGAGAGTCAGCCAAATCAGGGCTTCTTTCTTCGAGTTTCTTGAAAAAAGACTCATATCTAAGAGCTGTGTTTTGTGCGCTCCCGTAAGAGTTTTCAAAGCGACGGGCGCGTAATCGCATCAGCATACGAAGGCCAATATCCTCGGCGGTCATTTCGGTTTTCTTACCGTTAATCATGGTTTCTACGGTGCCTATATCGGCAATGCTTCCAAATGTCTCATTGGATAACTTGTTGCGGTGAACGGCATAAACGGCTTGGAGGTAGCTGTCATGTGGCCTTTCCCCTGGTTTTACAACGCCCTGTTTAACGAGGCTGTTGATGACCCTGGGGTGGTCTCTTTGGATTTCTTCAATTGTGGGAGTGCCCAGACCTTTGTAAGCGAGTGCGAAGTCATTATAGTCAGGGTTATATTTCCCCTCGAACATGGCCTTTGTTATGCCCTTGTGCTCTATGCCATATTCATCAACACCGCTGAGCAGTTTTGTTAGAGCAATATCCGCCACTTGGAGCTCAGTTAAAAATTGTTCTCCTTTGAGATGTGGGTTTTTGTAGAGAAAGGCTTCGAGGTCATTTCCACCGATTAGCCTGACATCAACTTTTCCATGAACCCGAAGTTCACTATAGACACGGGTGTTGAAAAAGGTATCGTTTTTTTGTGCAAAAGAGATACTGCTCAGTGTTGTAAATAAAATCACCCATAACACAATTTTAATTGTCCTATACGATATCCCCGGCACGAAATCATAATGCGATAAAAAATATTTCAATTTTTTTCCTATATTTTTTCACCAAAGAGACACATCAAGAAAGTTAAGTCCATTTGATGTTCTTTATTTGATTTTGCTTTGTATTAAAATTGAGCCCAACTCTTTTCATTGCAAGTTAGGTAAAATATATCTTGGCTGCTTATTCTAAACTATTTGTGAGAACCTTGATGGGCTTGATTTTGATCTACTTTAAACCAGCAATGAAATGTCAAAATAATTTGATCCGACATACAAAGAGGGTAAATCTGTAGTGATAATATCAAAATAGAAAACGCAGAGGGGGTGAATAATGGCAGTAAAAATTATAACTTACCTGATTTTTGTAACTGACTGGAAATCAGTCCGTATTTTTTTGCCGAGTTTGGTGAAGAGGTGTTTTTCCACTTTGTGAATATCTTCATGGCATTTACTATGGACTGGAAAAATTTTCTTGATGCAGTCTTTATAATATTCTGGATTATCAGCTTTGCATTGGCGGCAATCTGGTACATGTGCAAATTCACCATTTTTGGCTTGTCTGTATATGTCATCAGATTTACCGGGTAATATATTTCCGATACATTGCCGCAAATAGCAGTGGTGGTGCTTTTCTATTCTGGAAGAAACAGCCGCTTTGTTATCATTAAAACGCCGATCACAAGCCAGACATTTCTTTCCCCGATTTAGAATGTCGTCATGGAAAATCCGGTTCCTGAGCGCACCTTCAGCGAATAATCTCCAAGGTGTTTCATGTGCATGATAAATTGGTGGCACATGACGTTTGCGTAGCTTGGGAACAAGGAATGGAGGAATATGTTTTTTCTTCTCGAATACTGATTTTTTCATCGTCTTGCCTTTCTGTTTGGGTTGTGTGTGTGAGCCAGCTACATTGTCAGATCAAAATCATTGCCATGCTGCCGAAAATTATTTCTCTGCAATGACGAGAGTTTTTCAAACTGACTTTGAAGTTCAGCGTTTTTGTCTGGCGACATCGCAGAAAGCAGATTTTCTTTAAGCTGTTGTATGTCGTCTTCTCGCTGCCCGCGAATATGTTTGATTCCTTGTTGCAGGGTACGGCGCTCTTGAAGCTGGCTTTGAATAAGGATTTCCTTCTGTTCTTTATCACGCGCATAAGCTTGATAGGCCTCAGCTTCATTTTGATCTTTTGTACGGGAATGTTTCCCCGTCACGCGATCCCAAAGACCATGTAAGCCTTTATTTAGTCTGGATTGTCTTTGCTCGCTTTCTTGCTGCCAACGCTTTTTTTGCTTGTCCGTAAGTGCTTGACGCTCAGATTGATGTCGCTCTTTCAGCCTTGTTTTTTGCGCTAATAAAGATATCAGGCGGGTATGATAGTTTTGCTTGATTTCGCTTATGAAACCGCGCATCCGCTCCACAAGCTTGCTGTCAATATTGGCTTTTGTTTCAGAGGTAGAAGGAAGCAATTCAGCATCGCCAAGCCGTGCCTTGAGGGTTTTGTTTTTTTCATCCAGCCATTTTGATAAAGAAAATACTTGGCCACGCCAGTCCACAGCAACATAGCCACGCCGATCACCTTTGGCTAAATAATAACCACGCTGTTCCAAAGCGTTTTGAAAGGCTGCTTTACTGCCTGATATTGACCAACATTCCTTTAGTACGGATTTTATTAGCTTAGGATTATCATCCAGCCTTTTGGCTTGCTCCCACTGCGCCCGCGTAAAATTAAGCGGGTTGCTCTGATCACGGCTTATCAATCCTTGTGGTAATTTCCAGCCTTGTTCCAGATAAAGCTCTTTAGAAACCTCCATTAGCTTGTTTTTAAAATACGGCAGATTGATAGCTTTCATCTCTGCCGTATCAATCCGGCTCCATACAACATGAGCATGACGGCGACCTTCCTTTTCATGAAACACAATCACACGTGGTTGTTCTTGCAAGTGCAGGCTTTCTTCAATACGAGTTATGGCTTTTTCAAAAATTTTGGTATCAACGATCTCTTTTTCAGGTGGATTGAGGCTTACAGAAAACAAAAATTGCTGGCACCGCGTGCCTTTTGACAGTGCATCAGCTTCCTGCAAGGCATCTTGTAAGGTTTCTGACATAAATCCGCTAATTTCAAAGATCTCTACATGTTCATTGTCTTCGGCGTTCAGGAGATGCGCGGCAAGCTTTCCAGCACCGCCGCGTTGTGAGGCTTTCATGATCATGGCAGCTCACCTGTTCAGCCCTAGTGATTCCATGAGTGTTTTCCTGATATGGCGAATATCAGCGCACGCATTAAGAAGCGTGGTTTTTACTTCTGGAGTGATGATCAATAAGCCGCAATTGGCAGATTTAGCCAGTTGATTTAGATTATTGGCTAGTCTTGCTCGCCCAAGTTCACCGAGAAGCTGAGTTAAAAGCTTGTGATCTTTAACCGGGTGTTTGCCGCGTGTGCGGCGCTTAGCTCTGTTCTCATCAAAGACTCGCTTGCGAATATATTCACCAAGTGATAACCCAGCGGCTTCGCGTTCCAGCAATGTACGTTCTTCCGGTGTCAAACGCAGGCAAAAGGGAGAAGATTGTTTTTTGTGGTGTTTAGGCATAGTTACTCCTTTGCGTAAACAATACAGACCCATCTCCTGTTTCTTGGGAAACAGGCTTGCAATATCAAAATTGATTAGAAAATGGCGTATAATTGCAGAAATTGCAGTGCAATAGCTAAACTATTGCGCTGCTGGAATGGGGTGTATTTTAAGATTCAAGATTATTAGGGAGCGGGAGATATATCCAGTGATGTCCCTTTTAAGATAGCATTCCATTCTTCGAGTGTGCGGAAAAGATGGTTCGAAATATCTATTTCCTTCTCCGCCATTAACTAGTCCGTGCTAGTCCAGGCAAGTCCACAATGGCCAATAAACAAAACGCTTTCAAGCGAACTTTCATCCGCAGCAATCCTCAATAATCCATTCGCATCCAGAAAAAAAGTGTGGTAACTTATGTGGTAACTATTTTAAGACTGAAAAAGTTACCACATTATGACCATCCATCATGCCCTTGATAACGTCACTTGTAAGAATGCCACCAGTGAAGGCAAGAAAATCCGTAAGCTCCATGATGGTGGAGGGCTTTATCTGTGGGTGTATGCTGATGGTCGTAAATATTGGCGGTTACGGTACAAGATTCATGACAAAGAAAAATCTATATCGATTGGTGTTTATCCAAAAACAGGGTTAAAACAGGCCAGGGATAATGCCCAGCTTGAACGGGAAAAACTGGATCAACATCTTGACCCATCAATAGAACGTCGCATCAGGAAGCAACAGAGCAAGGAAGCTGCTGAAAATAGTATGGAAGCCGTTGCCCGTGAATGGTATTCCAAGCAGTTGAATACCTGGGTACCCAGTCATGCTAAGGATGTATTGCGTCGGCTTGAAGTCAATGTGTTTCCTTATCTGGGGAATCTCCCAATAAAAAAGATTGAAGCACCTGAGTTATTAAACACCATCCGCATTATTGAGCAACGTGGGGCGTATGACCTAGCGCATAGAGTGTTGCAAGTATGCAGTCAGGTATTCCGCTATGGTGTAGCAACGGGTCGTTGTTGTCGTGACCCTGCCATTGATCTGAGGGGAGCTTTAACCCCGCACAAGAAAAAGAACCAAGCAGCAGTAAAACCTGAAGAACTGCCAGAACTACTACGCGCCATTTCCCAGTATGAAACCATTGGAGATAAACAAACACAGTTAGCCTTGCAGCTACTGGCTTTAACTTTCACAAGAACCAATGAATTAATTGGCTCCTTATGGTCAGAGTTTGATTTGGAAAATGGGATATGGATCGTTCCCAGTGAACGTATGAAGATGAGGAATGAACATGTAGTGCCTTTATCTGGCAAGGTATTAATCATTCTTGCAGAACTAAGAATAATAGCAGGGGATAGCAAGTACCTATTGCCAGGGCGTAATACTCGCAGACCCTTAAGCAATAACACAATGCTTTTTGCATTATATCGTTTGGGTTATAAGGGCAAGATGACCGGCCATGGATTCCGGGCTGTAGCCAGTACCGCATTAAATGAAGCAGGTTTTAATCCTGATGCCATTGAAAGACAACTGGCACATGGTGAACTTAATGAAGTGCGTGGGGCATACAACCGGGCAAAATATTTACCTGAACGAATAAAAATGATGCAGTGGTGGAGTGACCATTTAGAAGCACTAGAAAAAGGTGCAAGTATCACTCCGATATTTAAAAAAGCCACCTGATTTTTGCAGTTTTATTTTTGTGTTTTATTGCCACCCCTAGAAAAAGTAGTGGGGAGAGTGGGGAAAGTGGGGAGGTTTGCTTTAAACCCTTGCTATTGCTTGGTTACAGTCTCCCCACTTTTGCGAAATAGCTCCCCAAAGTGTGGGGAATCTCCCCACTTTTCGGGAAATTACGGGGTTTTTTGATGGTTTTGGCTTCCCCAATCTTGGGTTATTCTTTCTATTTTTAGCTGAAAATGCAGCGCGGAAATATCCTGTTGCTATCCCCAATTGGCAACTCAATGAACACGAAATAAAGACAAAAACAAAGGGAACGATGAGCATTCATCTTCCCATTTAAGATTCTTGTTCAAACAACCAGGCATGTGAGGCAGGGATCTGAATTTATTCATCCAAAAGCCGTTGCTTGATTCTTTGCAATTTAGCTTTTATGTCCATTGATTCTTTGTGGTCACCATTGTCAACCAGACGACTCGAAAGGTTGTTCAGACTCACTGCCAGAACTGGCCCATAAGCGGCAAAGTTCTCAGTGGCCAGTTGGTCGTAAATCTCAACGGCGCGCTGAATGGCAGCTAACGCGTCCACACGCTGCCCATTGTCAGTCAGACGTTTCGACAAATTGTTCAGACTCATTGCCAGATCCGGCCCATAAGCGGCAAAATTCTCAGCAGCCAGTTTTTCACGAATCTTAACG
>JAJFJK010000170.1 GCA_021774075.1 Nitrosomonas sp.
ACAACAAAATCAAAACCTTGCACAAAATGGCCTATGGCTTCAGAGATGCCGAGTTCTTCAAGCTAAAAATTATGGCGCTGCATGAAACCAATTATGTTCTGGTCGGTTGAGACCATAAGTACGCACTTACCGGATGAACCACTCTTTCGTTACATTTGTAGATAAATATACCAGACCGATTGGCAAATTTCATCTTTGATTTTCTGTATCTGCTTTTCTTGAAATAGCGATAAAATGCATCGCTCAAGATAACTATAGTTTTGAAGTGATGTGTCAAATTAGATCGGAATACACATTAAAGCATGCAGACTTGGATGAAGAAAAAGAACTTTTGTCAAAATTAGGCTAAATTAGTCACGGTTGCTATAGGGCACCTCTAAAAATCCAGATTTCATCCCAACTGCTGTGTTGCGGAAAAAGTTTCTTGCTTACGTATCAAACATATGCTGCGCTGTAAAATTTTTTCTACGCCTTGCATTTGGGCGAACTCTGAGTTTTTAGAAGCGCCCTATAGTTTATTCGGACACAAAATCTGCAACAATAAATTGGAAGGTGTGCTGGCAACCAACTGTCGCACTTGAACAGTGATTAAAACAAATCGGGTTTAACGACAACCAGTATTACCACGGCAAATAGGACAAGCACTGGGAATTCATTAAACCAGCGGTAGAAAACATGCCCATGTTGATTGGCGTCATTTTTGAAAGCTTTAACAAATTTGCCGCAATAATGATGATAGGCGATTAGCACCAACACCAAAGCCAGTTTGGCATACAACCAATCACCGGTAAAACCGTAGCCCAGCCAAAGCCATACACCAAACACCACTGTGAGGACAGCGCCGGGCGTCATGATGCCATAATAAAGTTTGCGCTCCATCACTTTAAAGCGTTCATTTCCCGGCTGGTCATCACACATGGCGTGATAAACAAACAGGCGCGGTAAATAAAATAGCCCGGCGAACCAGGTAACCATAAAAATGATATGAAATGATTTTATCCAGAGCATGACAGTTTTGTATTTTGTTATGTATGTGCGATCGGTTTTTATGATTTGTGTGAAAGCATTTTGGTAAATCCTTCATCAATGTTTATTTTGGTCGCATTGGCCAAGTGGTTATAAAACACAGCCATGCCGGACATGGCGATGATTTCCATAATTTCTTCGTCATCAAACCCCAGTTCTCTTAAGTTATGAAAATCCTGTTCATCTGAAGCGTGAGAATCTTTAGCTAGCCTGACCGCAAAATCTATGGCGGCTTTGTCTTTTGGGTCATCTGTTTCATCAATGGTGTAATCTTTGATGAGACAGTCTATTTGGGTTTGTGTGACGCCAATGGATAAGCAAAATGCATGGTGCGCAGCTTCGCAGTAATGACAACTTTTTAACGAAGAAATAGCTACAAAAATCATTTCTTTAAGTCGCCGACTAACCCTGCCATCGGTCAGAATATGGTTCATGACTGGCCATATGCCTTTTAATGACTCAGGTGCAGTAGCCCATACACGAAAAAAGTTGGGTGTAAAAGGCGCTTTCAAGGCGGTCTTTATTTTCCCGAATGTCTCATCAATCTCAGGTGTTACGGCCCCATCATCTACAATCTGACTAATTGTTCTCATTTGTATAACGCCCTATTTAATATTTTCATAATTCTTGTTAACCCTCTGAGATAGAGGGATAAGCTGGCTTGTTTTCTTTAACAGCTGCTTAAGAGGATCGCAGCGTTTTTTTATGGTTGTAATCATAACATGTCCAATTAATACGCTGCTGTGGGTGTTGATGAGTTAATAAGGCGTCACGCATTTTTCTTCAGTGTTGCATTTGTGTTCATGTGCGCTTTGGCATGCGGGATAAATAAGCAATGCGTTTGACTAGCAATCCGACTTCCAGTAGATTTCTCTGAATCTCGCAAAGCAGTGGCAGTTATCGCTACGCAATACCAGTATCAAGATGTCCAAAAAAATAAAAAGGAAATCTTCGACCTGAATTTATTAGATTAAACTCGCATCAATCAGCACAATCGCTTTAGTTTCCAACTATCAGACCATTTAATCACGGAGCTTAGTACATTATGTTTGATCTTAAACTAGTAAAAAAAGTCGCCATTTTTCCGTCCATTGGTATCGCACGTGTTGGCAATAGTCCGGATGCCTATTTTGTGGGTCCAACCATTCCAGGTGAGTCGGCTTCTGATCCAGATGATTTCCGTGATAAGAAAGGGCGTATTAAAAGACAGGCTCCGAAGTTTTATGTTTACGGCATTGATGCCAAGGGTAACATCCTGGGTGAGCTGAACGAAAGTAATGGCGCTAAAGTAGAGTGGCGCGTTGAAGTGGCCAATAAAAAGTCGGCATGGTACAACTTTGATATAGCACTCGACATTCCAGCAGCCCAAGGGGATTTTGACACCAATGGCAACGCAACTCCAGGTGGTTTGCCTGTATTGAGCCAAAAACGTAACCGTGAATATGTCAGCGATACTGAGCGCAAACTGCTCATGATTGAACCCAAACCACAGCGTATCAGCGGTAAAAACAAAAACCCAAAAGGGCTGACACATCATTTTGAAGGCACCATTGGCACAAATAAGCTGCCTGTTTATCTTGGTGAATTACGTACCGATGCGCTGGGTCGTTTGTTATTTTTGGGCGGGTTAGGCAAATCGGATTCATTCAACGGCAAAAAACTAACCACCTTTGCTAACAATGAAGGGTGGCATGACGACACCTCTGATGGCCCAGTTGATGCCAGCGTGAAATTGCCGGATGGCCGTGTGCTGGAAGCTGAAGGTGCCTGGGTGGCGACAGCGCCGACGAACTTTGCTGTGGGTGTGCAAGCTTTTACCACGGGTTATGATTTGATCAAGGATGTGATTTGCGCAGGCAATCCCGGTAGGAATAAGCCGAGGTTCTTCGAGGATATTTATCCAACGCTCAAGCATCTCACTATCAATCAGTGGGTGAACGCAGGTGTAAGTCGTGAGTTCGGTTGGGGGAGCGCCTATGAATTTGACAATGATGCTTTGATTGCCCGCCTCAATGATAAAAGCGATACCAATCGGCCGTTCCGCCAAACCATTTTTGAATCATTCCGTAATCCAGATTATGCCAAAATGGAGCCGCTTGCGTGGCCGCCTTTGTATGGCGATGCGGTGACCTTCAACATGAATTCAACCGATCCGCGTAGTTGGTATGCGGTAACTACGTTGCAATACAAACTCCTCAAACGCTGGGCCATGGGCGATTTTATTGTTGATAAGCCGCCGGTTTGCAAACCCTGGCAGGAACGTACTCCAGCTGAGCAAGCCAACGGTCTGACTGAAGCTTCTTTGGAAGAAACGCTCGGCGGACCATTTCATCCCGGTTGTGAGTTCACCTGGCCGATGCGTCAGGCAATCATGTATAGTAAAATGCCTTTCCGCATCAAGCGACGCAAGGTCGCCAAAGAAGATTTCGGAGTGGCGATTAGCCCGGACATCGCTCTTGCCAAAGGCGGCCCGTTAGATGGCAGTGCTCCCGGTGACATGACCAAATGGATGGCCGTCCCCTGGCAATCGGATACATCCAGTTGTCTTTCGGCCTATCGTGCCTATGCCGGAGAATATTTGCCGACGTTTTGGCCTGCGCGAGTGCCAAATGATGTGTTGACCCAGGAAGATTACAAAGTCATTAAAAACACCAAAGTATCGAACGAGGTCAAGATCCAGCATTTTAGCCCGGATGCCCGTAAGAAATGGTTGCGTGGTTATATTTTTGACGACCAGGGTAATTTCATTGGCGGAAATTCCATTGAAGATCGTTTAAAGGGTGTCACTAAATTCACTGAAGAATGGTACAAAATCGGTATTTTGCTCAAAAAACCGTTGGCGGTTGATCCTGAACTTTTCCCCGAAGAAGTGTGGGTTGAAACCGGTCGATCCATTGAAAAAACAAAATTGAAGGGTAAAGTTCAGGAGGAGGTAACCAAACGTCCGGCCTGGGTGGATATGAATCCGCGGCATTTACGTTAGGTTGGGCGCTGCTGCCTTTCCTCTGATGCCCTCAAAAATACTCGTTATCGGCGCTGGCCCTGCGGGAACTTCTGCAGCCATTTTCTTGCGCCAGAAAGGCCTTGATGTGGTGTTGCTTGACCGCCAAAAAAAGTATGCGTTGCAAAACCAACTACACATTGGCGAAAGTTTGCCGCCCGATGCCAAAGATTTGTTGGAGCAATTGGGTGTTTGGGACGAATATCAAAACGGCCCGCATCTCGAGTGCTACGGCAATAAAAGCTACTGGCACAGCGATCAAGCGTACTACCACGATTTTATGCAATATCCGGTGGGTCATGGCTGGCACATCGACCGTACTGCTTTCGAAGCCATGCTGTGTAGCAAGGCTGAACAAGTCGGCGCGACTCTTCTCGAGGAAATAACAGGCCTGTCTGCAAAGTGGCAGCATGGGCAGTGGCATGTTAATTTTAAAGATAAGAATGGCCAGGATGATGCACTGCAAGCAAGCTTCATTATTGATGCCACTGGGCGCAGCAGCTGGTTTGCCCGCCGACAAGGTGTGCAGCGGCTGATTGAAGATCAACAACTCGCTTTAACGGTTTTTTTTAAGAACAATACCGCTTTTGAGGACACCACCAGTTTGGTTGAAACAACACCGCATGGCTGGTGGTACTCCGCGAAAATTCCCGGTGAGCGGGTTGCCATGGCTTTCTTTTGCAAGCCCGATAAAGTGCAGCGAGAATTGTGGTCGCGGGAAGAGGCATTCAGCCAGTTATTGGCGGAAGCCCCACATACTCGTAAACGTTTTGCCGATGGAAATTTTGAGTTAATCTCTGAACCACGATTTGTCTCGGCAGAGAGCGGAATTCTGGAACAGCTTTATGGGGAAGGTTGGCTAGCTGTCGGCGATGCCGCCATGGTGTATGACCCGATTGCTTCTCATGGTATTGTCATGGGCATGGTGAGCGCGCGCGATGCGGCTGAAGCCGTTGCGCAATACCAGAAAGGGGTTGCCAATGCACTGCAAGCTTACGCGGCTGTTTTATGGGTTGCTTATCAGCGCTATGTGGCTGTAAGGAGCAGGTTTTATGATCGAGCGTAGTTTGCTCTTTTGTTTAGGTTATATGAGGATTTTTTGGGCGTAATTTTTTAGTTTTTGAAAATTGTTTGTTGGACTGTAAGGTGTCCTCGGAATTTACCGGAAATCTAATGTGGGAAACGACATAATGCCTAAGGATATCGAACAAAGACTCGACAACATTGAAAATCGCCTTGCACGCATCGAATCACAGCTTCGGGGAAAGGCGACGCAGGTACAAACGCCTGCTCACACCCGGACCGTTCCACATGCATCAATACAGCCAAAATCCGACACCGCCACGCCCCCTCAAAAATCAGAAGATCACCCGTCTCTGGTTACCAGTATATTGGGTTGGGGAGGGGCCGTCGCATTAGTATTGGCAGCCTCATATTTAATTCGCCTGGCCATTGATACCGGATGGCTAACACCCGTGCGGCAGGTGACATTTGCAGCAATCGCTGGACTGACGCTGATTGGCGCAGGTTTTGCATTGCGCAATTTTAATCGTCAGTATGCGGGGCTTTTGCCGGCGGGAGGGATAGTGATCCTCTTTCTCTCCATCTATGGCGGGCACCTCTATTACGGGTTTATCGAGATGAAATCTGCCACTGCGGCAGTTGTTGTTGTATGCGCGGCATCACTCTGGTTGTGCCGGGCATTCAAGAGTGATCTCTATGCTTTGTTTGCAGTTGTCGGTTCTTATTCGGCACCTTTTCTATTATCAGAACTTCAAGGCTCCATCACCGACGTGGTGATTTACTTCTCAGCGTGGAGTGTCATATTCAGTGTCTACGCCATTTGGCACGGACGCCGGCTAATTTACTTGCTTGCACTCTACTTTGCATTGATTGGCTTTGATATGATTTGGCGCAACCACGCTCCGTCCGACTGGATCCCAGCATTTGTATTCCAAACGGCACAATTCATAATATTTGGTATCGCGACGGCCACATTCTCAATTCGTCACGCAGCACCAATGGGTTCAGATACGGCATTTGCGCATCTGCCAGCACTCTTGCTCTTCTACTTTCTCCAATACGCGCTGTTGAAACATCATTTACCTGCATTAGCGCCTTGGATCGCACTGGCCAGTTTGGCCATCATTGGGGGCCTTTATGCCGGGTCCCGCATGATTCTAAAAAAATCGCTGCCTGGTAGTGAATTATTACTGTGGTGTTACGTCGCCCTGGTATTGTTCCACGCAGGTTATGTGGAATCCGTCCCTGAAAAATGGGCGCCGTGGGTTGCATTCATACTGGTACCCGTAACTGCATTCATAAGCCTGAAGCGTGGCGGTAGGCTGGATATCAGTTGGCCGTTATGGGCTGCAGTTGGTTTAATCTTCATGATCAACTACCTTCGCGTGATCTTTGATACCGAGCTACAGGCCGTTCCAGGGCAACAATGGCTTGCCATCGGGTATGCATTCTTGCTTTATCTTGGATATCATTTCAGCCGTAGCCAGGAGGCACTCCGTGGCGCCGAGTCACTGTTGCTTTACGCGGGACATATCTGTGCCATGGCTGCTGCGCTTCATTTGCTGCAAGAACCAATTATTGAATCCACGGCATGGGGACTGCTTGCGCTGACATGTCTCGGTTTATCATTGTGGCGGCGCAACTGGCTGCTTGGACAATCTTCACTTCTGATATTCGGCGCTACGGCAGGCAAGGTATTACTTTATGATCTGAACGATGCAGCGCCTATGGCGCGCATCATCAGCTTAGTGGTGCTGGGTTTGACCTTCTATATCGGCGGAATGTTGTATCAGCGGATGCTTGGAGTGGGTGCTAAACCGTGAGCTAATGTGCAAAATGCCTATCAATTATCATTGCCAATATTTGCAGAGAACGTTCAGTGCAATACATTTCGCTAATTGGTACGTAACGAATTAAATATTGAATTCAGGGTATCCTCAGAGACTAATGGGGTTGTGCCATTTTTATAAAGAGAAAACCGGAAAATGGCTACGATCCCTTTTTCCTCATATTTTCCTTGCAATTTGCAACCATAAGTCATGAATTGCAATGATGATAAAAAGAAAAGTGCGTTACTATATAGAACAAGCGTTAGATCGTCAGCCAGCCGTTGCAATTATTGGAACGCGTCAGGTTGGTAAAACAACGCTTGCCCTTGATATAGCTGAAGATAGTAGGTAGGTAGGATGAGCAAGCGCTATCCGTCATTTGTGTCATCAATCAAAACCAGAAGCGGCAAGATTTGCCTGCTTTGCCTCTGTTATCCATAATTAACCACAAAAACCCAAGCAAACAACTCTCAACCTATGAGCATATGGGCGCTTCTAAAAATTCAGAGTTCGCCCAAATGCAAGGCGCAGAAAAAATTTTGTAGCGCAGCATATGTTTGATATGACAGTAATAAGTTTTTTCTGTAACACAGCAGTTGGGATGAAATCTGGATTTTTAGAAGTGCCCATATATGGGCTGCCGTATATTGGCATATTTATTGCATAGGGTATTACTGGATATGCGCAATACTAAACATTCAGGAGTCAATATGCAAAATAAAGTAGAAAGCTTAGAACTCGGCCAGTTCATCCCGCTGCATTACCATTACAATATGTTGAATGACAATATTCGGATGAAAGGTTTTAAAGCGGCTATTGATATGGTGGTAAAGCCTGGTGCCAAGGTTTTGGAGCTGGGCGGCGGCACCGGCGTGCAATCTTTTTTTGCCGCGCAAAAAGCGCAGAAGGTTTTTTGTGTAGAAAGCAACCCGGAACTGGCGAACGCAGCGCATCGCTTTCTTGCGCAAAACATTAATGGAGACAAAGTTAAGGTTATTCAGGCCGATGCCATGCAGTATTTGCCGCCAGAACCTGTCGATGTTGTGATTTGTGAAATGTTACACACGGGCCTGTTACGTGAAAAACAAATGCCTGTTATCGATTCATTTAAAAAGCGTTATTTGAAGAAGTTTGGTGGCCCACTGCCTGTTTTTGTGCCAGAAGCCAGTATTCAGGCCATTCAGCCGATACAACAAAACTTTTATTTTGAAGATTTTTACGTACCTACCATTTTATTTCAAGACCCTTGCGCAAGTCAGGAAAGAAGTAAAGGTCTTGGAGATCCTGAGATATTTCAATTGTTGTCTTATGCCGATCCGTTTAGTCAAACCTGTAGTTGGGATGGAAAAATCACTATTGTCGAGAGAGGCCAACTGAATGCATTACGACTCATCACAAAAAATATACTGGCTATTAATCTGGAGTCAAGTAGCACGGTAGATTGGCATACCCAGCACATCGTTTTTCCGCTATCCAAACCACTTACGGTTTTAGAAGGTGACAATATTTCCATACGCTTTAATTATCAGGGCGGCGCTCCCCTTAATGCGCTGACAAATTCGTTGCAAGTCTGTCATGTGAGGGGTAAATCAGCTAAGGGATTAGGTCTTGCGTACGCCGGGTCTGTGCAAAATTTAGTAGATGCATTGCACACGCCAAGGCCTGATGAAGAAGTTTCTTCGATCAGATATTGATCACAGGTGCCCTTAAGTGATCGCCCTGCAAATATCAAATTAACGCCCCCGCCCTCCAGCACGGCGCGGTGCGGACGAACGATTTGTGGTCGGATGTGCAAAGCCGGTTGGTTTTTTAGTTGCTGGTTTTGATAGTTTACTTGTTGGTTTTTTTGGCTGGTTGCGTGTCGGTTTTGCGCCACGTGGCTCACTACCGCGTCCATTTTTGATGGGTTCCGCTTTTATGCTCGGATCAGGCTCGAAACCAGCGATCACTTGACTGGGTAAATCGCGTTTGACCAAACGCTCAATGCCCGTCAGTAACTTGACTTCATCCACGCACACCAGTGATACGGCATCACCTTCAGAACCTGCACGACCGGTGCGGCCAATACGATGCACATAGTCTTCTGCTACATTTGGTAACTCAAAATTGACGACATGTGGTAATTCGCTGATATCTATGCCACGTGCGGCAATGTCTGTTGCAACTAATACTTGTAGCGTGCCTGTTTTGAATTTAGCTAGCGCATTAGTGCGTGCTGTCTGACTTTTGTTGCCATGGATGGCCAGCGATGGAATGTCGTTTTTGGTCAGAAATTCAGCCAGTTTGTTGGCGCCGTGCTTGGTACGAGTAAACACCAATACCTGTGACCAGCGGTGTTGTTTAATCAGGTGGGCAAGTAAATCACTCTTGCGCTTACGGTCGACCGGGTGCACCATATGGGTCACTTTGTCGGCAACTGCATTGCGACGCGCCACTTCAATCAATACTGGTTTGTTGAGTAGACCGTCCGCCAATGCCTGTATTTCATCAGAGAAAGTGGCGGAGAATAATAAATTTTGTCGCTGTTTGGGTAGTAATGCAAGAATCTTTTTGATGTCCCGGATAAATCCCATATCCAACATGCGGTCTGCTTCATCCAATACAAGAATTTCCACTTGCGACAGGCTGAGCGTTTTTTGTTGGATATGATCCAGCAGGCGTCCGGGTGTGGCAACCAAAATATCCACACGGTTTTTCAAGCGGGCGATTTGTGGATTAATACTAACACCACCGATCATGATCATCGAATTCAATGTCAGGTATTTACCGTAATCACGCACGCTTTCCTCCACTTGTGCAGCGAGTTCACGTGTGGGCACAAGAATTAATGCGCGTACGGGCGGTCGTCCACTGGATGGCTTTTTGGTGCTTGTATCAGACAGGCGATGCAGAATAGGCAGCGTAAAACCAGCGGTTTTACCGGTGCCAGTTTGTGCGCCTGCAAGTATGTCACCACCAGCGAGTACTGCTGGAATAGCTTGTGACTGAATGGGCGTGGGAACCGTGTAGCCACATTCTGTGACGGCACGAATAATTTTATCGGACAAACCGAATGTAGAAAAAGACATAAAACTCCAACGGGGGTAATATCGGTCTGTCTTGCTGGTTTTGCATGACAGTCGGGGAGAATGAATGAAGGGTGGCGCAAAAAAATTCTAAACCATATTGTGGTAATTATAATATGGATTGAACTAAAAAGATCTATAACATTAGTAAAACTTACCAGAAAATAATTTTAAATTAATAAGATGTGAAAAAATATCACCAAAAAGGAGCGCAACTTATGAGTGCCAATCAACCAGAAACATATAAGCAATCCGGTTCTTTAAAAAGAATGGGGGAGGCAATTGGTTTATGTCAAGTGCAGGACCGTTATCTGGAAATGATTGGCGAGCCTCCAGAAGACAGAGGTAACCGTCTATGTGTGAGTATTAGTGATATTCATTTAACGGATGGTACCGTTGGATTCCAGAATTTGGGCGACGGAATTTGGGATGCCTTCTACGATTCGTTAAGTCAGCACTGTAACCGCTATCACATTGATGAATTGGTGTTGGTATTGGATGGTGACATTGTTGACATGATTCGTAGCAGTAAATGGGCGGAAAACAACATTTACCCGTGGGAGCGTGAGAGAACCAGCGAATTTTCCGCTGTGGTTAATGCGATCATTAAGGATATTGTTGAAGAAAAACATGCCTACTTTTTTGAATGGTTGAGAGAGCTAAAAAATAAACTGCTGCGTGATACAAAAGCAGATGAAAAGAGAAACAAAGCTATCGAAGTGAAAACAGTGGTTATGCTGGGTAACCACGACAAGGAATTGTTCTGCGACCAAGAGGCATTGAAATACTTTTATGAACATGGGCTGGGCCAGAAAGTCACTGAGATTCCCCCGGAAGAACGCAAAGCACTGGGGCGCATGTATGGTGATGAGCAAATGTTTATTGATCCCGACCAGGCACCCTACCTGCCTTTTTATTATGGCGACACAGGATTCCGGTTTTTTACCACGCATGGACAATGGCGCGATAAAGAGAACAGTCATACGCTTAAAGCGAAAGATGGCCTGCCCGGTTGGTCTGCTGCCGATGGTTGGCAAATAGAAACCTGGCAACAACTTAAGTTCGCGCCTTTTTTCCTGCCGTGTTTTGGTGATACCGTGGCGGCTGGTGTGTTGTCGACCTTTATTTATAAAGTGAAAAAGCGGCTGGAGGAAGCGGAATATGAAGACCTGCGCCTAAACGCTGTAATCGATGAGCTGGATCTTTATCGGCCAACCTATGCTGCGGTTAAAAGAGTGTTGAATGAAGTGACCAGAATGCGTAGTAAAAAGGGGCTGAATGAAACGCGCCACATTAGTGAAGAGAAAAGAAACGCAGCAATTGAGATTTTAGAAGAAACATTGTATGAATGCATTATTGCCTGGTTAAGCTGGGATTTTACCTACCAGTCATCGCCGCTGTGGCGCCGTATAGCACTAAAAATCGTTAAATATATCCTGGAGTTAAGAAAATATTTGGGTCGCGGACTGAGAATTCGTGCCATTTATGGATTCTTGCGTATTCTTGAACTGATAGATCGTCATTACAAGCCGGAGGTTAGTCTCGCAGCAATGAAGAAATTTCCCAGCTTCATGCCAGCATACCAGCACTATAATTTCCAAATTCATGGCGAAGGACATACCCATCAACCGTTACAGGAAGAACCCAATATCGGCGGAACACGCCCCAAGACCTACATTAATTTCGGCACCTGGCGCGACCAAATCATCATCAGAAAGAAACGCGGCTACCGCCGTCGTGGTGTATTACGTGCTTTGTTCATTCTGGATATTGAAAATCATGACCCAAACACAAAGGAAGAAGTGCCGCGTGCTTTCGATTATTTCGTTCAGGATGCCATGCATTGGGGCGATACGAAAGATGCCATGAATCGAACAGGGCGCTCTGAGCCGAAAGTTTGATTGATATTGTGAAATATTTTATTGTGGCGCTGGTTGTTTTGGTTGGATATTTTGTTGGGGTTCGTTCCTCTCCCCAACCTACAGGGCTGTTAGCCCGGTAGGGTGCAATAACCGAAGGGCATTGCACTGAATTTAATAGATTGTTTACAGCCACCATAAATAAACAACCCACTTGACTAATGCCAAATTACCGTCGTGTCTGGTGCCCGGGCGGCACTTATTTCTTTACCGTTAACTTGTTAAATCGGCAGGGAAATGATTTGTTGACAAAACATATAGATCTTTTGCGAAAGTCAGTTTCTTCGGTAAGAAAGGCGCATCCATTTATCATTCACGGATGGGTGGTGTTGCCTGATCATTTACATTGTGTCATTGAATGAAGGAAAGGTGACAGGTCCAGCATTCCAACAATGATTGGAGGCTAACGTAATCAATATGTATTAAAGCTAGACCTGTAAAATTTTTAGTGCAACAAAATCAAACGCTTCTCCCCCCATCTGCCGGACTGACTGCTATTCGCCTTGCTCCTTATAAGGCGCATTTAAGCTACCCCGGATATCGCCGTCTTTTGAGAATATTAAAATAACATTATGATAACGGGCATTAAGCGGCATATAGATATAATCATCTATTTTGCTTTCTGATTTAGCAATAAAGCTTTCCAATTCCTGTTTCATTTTTTCGTTATGCGAAATAATTTCATCAATATTGATTTGATTTAAAAATATTTCATTTCCATTTTCCCTGAATGGGCGATAAAGATGGTGTTGCTCGAATGGTGCCAAATTTTCTTCGGTGGAGAGTCTTAATATTTCATGTAATGTCTCAATGTCTGTCGGGCGATGCGCGTGAATTAGCGGCGGTTTTTCGTCACTGTATTGATTCAATTGGCTTAAGGAAATGCCTTGTTCCTTATAGCTTTTTCCCGGCATGGTATAAAACTCACCGTCCCAATGGATGACTGCTGCAGGCCGCTCATTATGTACGGTATAAATACCCCACATCAGTACGCTAATCTGGACAAGTGCAATGGTGCCCAGGTCGAAACGGATTTCACGGTTGGATTTATGCGGATTAAAAATAATCAGGGTTAAGAAGGGCCCCAAAACGAGATCAATCAAGGCGACAATACGAATGCCCTGCCAGCCGCCATCGGCAGTGAAATAGGGAAACGGATACCACTTAAAAACGATGAAATAGGCGAGGATGATAAAGATTATGCTGCTGATACCAAAGTGAATGCCTGCAGCCTTAAATTTGGATTTGATCAAAGAAGCGTGTTCTGCCATTGTCGTTATTTCTCCTCTCAAAATTCACCAACCCTATGTTCATAAACATAAGGTTTGGTTATTTGTAACAGATTTTATTTAAGGAATCACGCATTTGGCCTGGAGGAAAAACGGTGATTCCTTAAAAATTAAATTTATTAACGACATGGGTCATTCGCACTTTAATATCTGCAAATGACATGAAAAAGCATCAAGGGCGCCTCATCAATTGATAATTTTTTTTATAAACCAGTCAACACTGGTGAAACGACCACCACCTGTGATAAACAAGCTGAACAGCATGACAAAGTAGATGGCGGAGAATTCAATGCCATTATTTAAAATAACGGGCCTGCCTGTTTCATACAGATAGCCAGTATGACCATGCTCTTCAATGATGCCGCGCATTCTGTTCAGACGCTCACCTGCCGCCGCGCTATTTTCAAGACTTTCACCCGATCCCTTAATATCAAACCAAGATAATACGCGGGCCGCGCTGGTGTCAGGGTTTGTTGGTGTGATGGCGAACCAGCCATTTTCCCAATGCACGGAAGTGGCGGCAATCAGCATAATGAGCATGAGTGGAACGGCAGCAAAACGCGTCGCCAGCCCGATTAGAATTAACCAGCCGCCAATAAACTCTAACCAGCCAACCAGAAATGCCAGCACATGTGGAAATGGCAGGCCCAAGCCCCAATCCGGATTGCCAAACCAGGCAACCACATCCGGGTCGGCCAGTATAAGGTCTATCCAGCTTTCCCAGTCTCCGCTAATGCCCAGTTTGCTGTATCCGGCGATAATCAATGTGGGTGCCAGAATAAGCCGAAATAATAAAGGCGCCAAACCTGAAAGATACGATAGAGCGCATGTAACCGTTTGATATTTTTCCGTAATAGTTGACACTTTAAATCTTCCTGTTGAAAGTTAATGATATATAAGGTGTTGTAATAAATTTGTTATGCTGAATGTTGCATTATATTACCAACCGCCAGATAGTTTGTCGCCGTACTCCTGCAGACCTTACAGCGCTTCAAGAATTTCTTTGAATTCATTACTTCCCCACAGTTGTGCTGCAATGCTATTTTGCTGAAATTTGCTCCTCTTTCCAACCTTCAGGGCTAACTTTTCTATGATTGAAGTTATGATGATTCGAAAACAAACCCCATTTTAGAATCATCAGTAGGATAAAGACGGCTAATACATGCTTGTATTGTACAAGCGGCCAATTGAATATCTCTGACAGCGTATTCCAAGACCATAGCCCTGCAATTGAAGCCAATAAAAAAACGCAAATAGCATAGAGAAGATGTTTAAAATTGATATTTAGCATGATTACTCCTCAACTAAGTTTATCTAAGAGAGACTGAAGTGTTTTGCGGGTAATTTGCACATCATTTTTGGCCAGATGAGAAAATAATTTTTCAATCGTTTCTTCATCTTTTATCAAAACTGCGTCAAATAACTTCCGCCCTTCTGAGTTGAGCTTTATGTGAGGGGAGCGCTTGTGACGTGGGTTTTTTTGCGTGTTAACTAACCCTTGAGACAATAGTGAATTAACAGTAGTCTGAACATGCTGTCTGGATACCTTATATAGCTCGGCTATTTCAGGAACAGAAAGCATTTTCTCAGGATAAAGAAATTCCATTACAGCCCTGTCAGCAACAGAAATTCCAAATTCTTCAAGATTCTCACCTGATTTCTGAGCGAAGGCACGAAAAAGCCTTCGTGTCAGCCAAGTAATCTGGTAAATCTCTTTTTCCGTTGTTTCGGACATTACGCTCTTTTAATAACATAACGACAACTCACTTGTCATTCTATGAGATGACAAGCAAGTTGTCAAATTGATTCTTGTATCCTGCATATGGGAGCTTTCACGGTAAACGCCTCAGTTGGATGATGCTTAGGTCTCGTTGCTTTCCCACAACTGCGCTGCACCGCGCACGCCGGAACTGTCACCGTGAATATTCTTCAAAATGGGCGTAATAAACTCATCATTAAAAACATAGTGAGCCACGCGTTCACGCCCTTCAGAATAGAGTCTTTCCACATTCGAGAGACCACCGCCCAACACAATGGCATCAGGATCCAGGATATTAACCACCATTGCCATAGCACGACCAAAACGATCAAGAAAACGCTGCATAGCCGCTTCCGCCAACGCATCACCTTGCGCTGCCAGCGTCACAATATCCCCGGCAAGCAAAGAGCCGCTCCCGCCATGGCGATGAAAATCTGCCGCCAGACCGGGGCCGGAGATCAACGTTTCAATACAACCTTTGTGTCCACAGTAGCAATCCGGCCCATCCCGTTCCAGGATATTATGACCCCATTCACCACCGATATGTTGATGACCCTGATGCAATTGTTTTTTGAATATTACGCCGCCACCCACGCCGGTACCCATGATCACGCCAAATACCACGTCATGGTCTTTTCCCGCGCCATCCAGCGCTTCGCTCAAGGCAAAACAATTGGCATCATTTGCGATACGCAGCGGCCGATTCAACAAGGTTTGCAAATCCTCAATCAGAGGCTGCCCATTCAGACAAGTGGTATTGGAATTCTTCATCATGCCTGTTATCGCTGAAATAGCGCCAGGCGTACTCATCCCGACCGAACATTGCTCGCCAACCTCAGCTTCAATATGTCCAGCCAATTGCGCAATATAATTCAGAATAGCCTGATAGCCCTCAGATTGCCGCGTTTCCACACGCTTTCTCAACAGCTCATTGCCGTTATTGTCCAGCACTACGCCTTCTATTTTGGTTCCGCCCAGATCAATGCCGATACGCATTTTCTTTCTCAAAATTCATTTATAAACCAGATGGTTGTATATTGATGCCTGATTGTTGTTATGTGCGACCTTTCCAAACATTTGGGCTTCGACGGGCATGAAGCTTGGTAGGTTGGGGAGAGGAACGAACCCCAACAAAATCAAGTATTCCTTTCTCCAAATTCACCGTTAGACAAAGTGCCTGCCCAGTCTGCTTGCAGAATTCCATCACGGATGTGTTGATGGATGCTTGAGTAAGGCCAATCGACAGACGATTGAACATAACCATGTTTAACCGGATTAAAATGGATGTAATTCACATGCTGTTCAAAATCATTTTCATCTCTGATCATATGTTCCCAATAGCGACGTTGCCATATGCCTCTCTCACCTTTCATCCTGCGGCTATTGGATATCCGTTCCGTTTTAGGCAATGCTCTTGAAAATGACCGTTTTATTATATTCCAGCGCGTAGGATAGTTGGCATCATTTTCAGGTAATTGCCAAATAGTATGCAAATGATCCGGTAGGACAACAATTGCCGAAATAGTGAAAGCGTGATTCCTTTTGACTTGCTTGAATGCCAAACGCAATACATCAATATTCTCAACGAGTAGTGATTTGTTTCGTTGACCGTAAAGAAATAACATGTTCCGGGTATACTGGCTCGACGATAGCGCATGGTTTGAGTATGTTTCTTAGTTATTGGGTTATTTTGTTGGGGTTCGTTCCTCTCCCCAACCTACCGAGCTGTTCTGGTTATTTTCGTTCTCCGAGTCTAACTTCACGGTTGAGTCTAGCTCAATTTCCGATGACATCAAGATTGCCTTTTCAATTGACATTGACCCCAATGATAAGTAGGTTAGCGCTCATAGTCCCTATGCGCCACGATTACATCTTGGTTTACACTTTGCATGAGTGTGACCATGTTCCCTAGATGATCAGCGCCACATATGAATAGTGTTGGCCAAATGTCCTTCTCCAAAATGCGTGCAAACCAGCAGCATTCTCTTAGCGGATCGGAAACCTTTGCTCTAAGTAAATCGCGAACCGTAGGGTCACTTGACTGAGTTCCCGATGGGGATGAAGCTATGCCAAGTGAATAATCATCAATACCGAGTTTCAAGCGTTCGGTTTGGTCTAGGTCAGTAGCGAGATATGAAATGTTCAATTCACTGGCAAGCTCCTGAGCTACACTGGCGTCCACTTTATGATAAAGGAGTCCACTACAGCTCATTTCTTCCGCTACCAAGCGGATGCCGTTGGATTGACAGCACTCTTTAATATAGGCTCGAAATTGTTGTATTGACTCGAGAGAACATTCATCACTTCCGCATTGTATTGTGTGTGATGTTCCGATAAGGATAATTTTGCCACGCATTGCAAGCCTTAACTAAAATTAGGTGGACAGGAAGAACCTAAATATCTCAATGAATCCATTTATGTTCAAACTATTCATTTTTATCAGATTATATTTTAATAATAATCCACATTAACATAATACAATCTATTACTCACCAAATTTCCCATACCCCCCGCCCCCAGGCGTTTCAACAACAAAAACATCACCTTTCTCCAAATGAACATTGGCAGTAGCACCTAACTCTTCAACCGTGCCATCGCAACGTTCCACATAATTTCTCCCAGTCATACCATTTTCACCACCGCACAATCCAAAAGGCGGAACAACACGATGATTGGAGAGTATTGCGGCATTCATGGGTTGAGTGAAACGGATTTTTCGGATGACACCGTTGCCACCTTTGTGTTGACCGTTGCCCCCTGAGTTTTGTCGTATGGAAAAGCTTTTCACTTGTACCGGGTAGCGGGATTCGAGTACTTCCGGGTCGGTCAGGCGTGAGTTGGTCATGTGGGTGTGTACGGCGGATTGGCCGTCAAAATTTGGTCCGGCACCTGCACCGCCGCAGATGGTTTCGTAATATTGGTATTGGTCGTTGCCGAAGGTGAAATTATTCATTGTGCCTTGCGCGGCTGCCATGACACCGAGTGCGCCATATAAGGCATCGGTCACGCATTGGCTGGTTTCCACATTGCCTGCCACCACCGCTGCCGGGTAGGCGGGGTTTAACATACATCCAGGCGGGGCGATGATCTCAATGGGTTTCATGCATCCGGCATTGAGTGGTATGTCGTCGTTCACTAGCGTGCGAAAAACGTACAAGACAGCGGCGCGGCATACCGGTAGTGGTGCATTGAAATTGTTGGGTCGCTGAGGGGAAGTACCGGTGAAATCAATCACCGCTTGGCGGTTTTTCTTGTCTATGCGTATGGCTACTTTGATTTCAGAGCCATCATCCATCGCGTAATCAAACGAGCCGTCAGACAGCACATCAAGCACCCGCCGCACGCTTTCTTCGGCATTGTCTTGCACATGTAGCATATAAGCTTCAACCACGTCCAGGTCAAAGTGTTCTGTCATGCGTTTGAGTTCGCTAACCCCCTTTTCATTGGCGGCAATCTGCGCACTCAGGTCGGCAATGTTTTGGTCGGGGTTGCGTGCAGGGTATTGATGATTGGTTAGCAAGTTTAGAATTTCTGTTTGTAATAATTGGTTGTCACGCACAATCTGAATATTGTCAAACAATATGCCTTCTTCTTCCACGCTTGTACTGTTGGGCGGCATAGACCCTGGTGTGATGCCACCGAGATCCGCATGATGTCCGCGTGAAGCCACATAAAAAATAACTTCATTATTCTGTGTGTCGAACACGGGAGTGACGACGGTTATATCGGGCAGGTGCGTACCGCCGTTATACGGTGCATTGATAGCAAAAACATCGCCGGATTTCATTGCGGGGTGTCCGGCAATGACGACCTTTACACTTTCCCCCATACTGCCAAGATGCACCGGCATATGCGGCGCATTGGCAACCAGATGGCCATACCGGTTAAACAGCGCACAGGAAAAATCGAGCCTTTCTTTAATATTCACCGAAGAAGCGGTATTGGCAAGGATCGCACCCATTTGTTCGGCGATGGACATAAACAGGTTGTTGAATACCTCCAACATGATCGGATCAGCACTGGTGCCAATGCTTTCACGTTGTGGTCGTGGTAAATAACGGGTAAGCACCAGACCGCAGTTTTCAGTACATGCAGCTTGCCAGCCCGGCTCAATAACCATGGTTGCATTCACATCATGAATGATTGCTGGGCCATGAATGACATCGCCGGGATGCAAGGTGGAAAGTTCATGTGCTGGTGTTGCGTAATACTTTCCGCCACTGATCATGTTAACGTTGTTAAGCCGTGTCGCGTTTGATGTTGGTGCAGAAGTTTTGGTGTTAACCCCAGGTGTGGCGGGGCTTTGCGTTGCACCAATCGCTTCCGCAGATAACGCTTCGATAATCAAATCACGCTTAACCTGGATGAAGCCAAACTGGCGCTGATGCACGCATTCAAAATCCGTTTTTAATTGAATAAGTGGTGCATAGGTAATGATTAACGCAGTATCAGTGCCGCGATAACGCAAATGAATTTTCTGCATAATGCGTATATCTTCTTTGCAAATCCCCTGTGCTATTACTTCTTCACTGGCTGCGTGGGAAAGTTCGTCTAGTGTTTTGCCTGCTGATAGCCAAGTGCTTTCATCGAGTGTTGTTTCAACAGCCCGTGTTTTTATCGCCGTGATGTCGGCAAGCCCCATGCCATAAGCAGATAGAACGCCTGCCAGCGGATGCACGAAAATGGTTTCCATACCCAAGGCATCAGCAACCAGGCAGGCATGCTGACCGGCTGCACCACCAAAACAATTGAGCGTGTATTCGGTTACATCATGCCCCTTTTCGACAGAAATCTTTTTGATGGCATTCGCCATACTCTCTACGGCAATCTGTAGAAAGCCCTCTGCGACTTGTGTTGGCGTGATTTGTTTACCGCTTGCCGTTGCGATGTCGTTGGCAAATTGCTGAAATAGTTTTTTGACGCGAGTTACATCCAATGCTTGATTTGCATTTGGGCCGAATATGTTGGGGAAAAAATCCACTTGAATTTTTCCCAGCATGACATTGCAGTCTGTCACCGTTAATGGCCCGCCACGGTGATAACAGGCTGGCCCCGGATTGGCTCCCGCACTGTCAGGCCCCACGCGCAAGCGACTGCCATCAAAATGTAAAATTGAGCCGCCACCCGCAGCAACGGTGTGAATATGCATCATCGGTGTGCGAATTCGGACACCGGCAACAGTGGCGTCAAATACGCGCTCAAATACCCCGTTAAAATGGCTGACATCGGTAGATGTGCCGCCCATATCAAAACCAATCATTTTGCTGAAACCAGCCTGCGTTGCCGTCTTGGCCATGCCGACCACACCACCCGCCGGGCCGGATAGAATGCTGTCCTTACCCTGAAACAGGCGTGCATTGGAAAGCCCACCACTGGAACGCATAAACATCAATTGTGTATCACCCAGCTTATCGACGATTCCATCAATGTAGCGGTGTAGTATGGGTGAAAGATAAGCGTCCATCACTGTCGTGTCACCACGCGATACCAGTTTCATCAGCGGACTTGTTTCATGGCTTAAAGAGATTTGTGTGAAACCAATCTGCTTGGCCAAATTAGCTGCCAGTTTTTCATGTTCATGAAAATGGTATCCATGTAGAAAAACGATGGCTATAGCACGAATACCTTTATTGAAAGCACCGGTGAGAGAGGCTTTCAAAGATTCCTCATCCAGTTTTTCCAGTATTTCACCGTTGGCGCTGACGCGCTCATGCGCTTCGATCACCGTTTCATACAGCATTTCCAGCAACTGGATATTCAGCTCGAAAAGATGCGGGCGATTCTGGTAACCAATGCGCAACGCATCAGCAAATCCCTTGGTGGTCACCAACGCAACCCGCTCACCTTTACGCTCAAGTAGCGCGTTGGTCGCAATCGTGGTGCCCATTTTGACATTGTCCAGCAAGTGCCTGGGGATGGGATCATGAGAGGCTATCCCCAAAATCCGGCGGATGCCTTCCAGCGCCGCATCAGGATATTGTTCCGGATTTTCAGAAAGCAATTTGCGCGTGATGATTTGGCCTGCAGGCGAACACGCGACGACATCGGTAAACGTGCCGCCACGGTCAATCCAGAATTGCCATTTTTGCTGTTGGTTGTTTTGTGCTGAACTGTGTTTTTTGTCATCCATAAATCAATACTCAGGATAAGCGAAGCGCCCTCGTCAAATACCAGTAACCATGAAATCCAGCGCAGATACGATTTGCTCGCGATGTTGAGCAAGTGATGTGGTTTTATCGCCCAATATGCTTTTATCGACACCTGCGATGAGTGTCGTCATGCCAATATATTTTTTCCCGGAAATTTTGAAGGTGGGATGCAGGTTAGACAAAGGTTTGCCTGAATAATTTTTTTCGCCTGTTAACGGGATGACAACCGTGGTTTTAAGGTTGCTTAACGTATTGGATTGTATATCAACCAAATAAGGGTAAAGGGATCGGGTCGATGGATTGGCATTTTTGAAAACATCAAATTGGGACATTAAAACTTCCTTAAGGCGTCAGAAAAAGTTTCATTGTTATCTATGAATTGATTGTAATCATCAATGGCCTGCTTGTTTTCTGCCAGCCAGGCCTGTCGTCTTTGGGCACGCACTTTATCCGCCAAAGCCTGTTCCAATGTGGCAGAAACATTAATGTTTAATTCTTTTGCGATTCTCAATAGATCACTATTGACAGTAAGATTGGTTGGTTTTTTTGGCGCAGAAGTATCGTAAGCATTTAGCATGTTGTGATATCCCATATGATTAATGCGCATATGATATATGCATGGTTAATATCATTCAAGTAAAGTAACGGAGGAGTGGAGTAGGACGGAAGAGCGAAGCGCCATCCGTCATAACAGGAAAATCAACATCTGGATCTCACACCTTCGCAAGGATGACGGTTTGTTCAACGCTTTCTTATTACAAACAAAGCACCAAACACTTAGTGCCGCCCCCCGCTTTCAAAAATTCGTCGACAGGCGTTAGAATTGCCTTGTAACCCAAAGATTCGAGTCTGTGTATCAGCGCAGGGCTGGCATGATTTAGGATCAGGTTGTTTTCTACGACGACGGTATTGCATGCGAAATAAAGGCCATCTTCTGCGTCGATTTCAATACGATCCTCAATTGCGAAATGCGCTTCAATGGTTTGGCGGGATTCCTGGCTGAATGCTTGTGGAAAATACATTATCTGGCCTCCGGGCAGGAGACAAAAGCAGGTATCCAAATGATAGAACCTTGGGTCAACAAGCTGTAACGCAATACATTGTGGGAATAAAACTTTGATCAGCTCACGTGTTTGTGGGTCTGTGCGAAAACCATAGCCCATCCATAACAGGTCGTTATTGGGTTGCAACAAGGCGTCACCTTCGCCTTCAAAACTGACGGGACTGGCCAGGTCTACCAGGTAGTAACCGTTTGACAAAAACCATTCTCTAAAATGAGCTTCTTCCGGCTGGCGTTCAGGGTATTGAAAACGGCTGGGAATGAATGAGTTCCCCTTGACCAGACCGGCATTGGCGGTAAACACCATGTCCGGCAAATGGAGCTGCGGTTCGAGCAATTCTATCTCGGCATATTTGGACAACGTCTCGAACAGATTGTGCCATTGACTTTTGGCACGCTCAGAGTCAACACGCCCCAGGTTATCGGTCATCCATGGATTGATGTTGTATTCCACGTCGAAATAATCCGGTGGGCACATGAGAAATCGGGATTTCATTTTGTTCCTTCTCCCATTTTTGCAGCAGATGTATCTATATCGGATACATTTTTCTAGACACTTAATACTTTGCGTGTTTGCTCAAGAGCGAATTCCAATTCTTCTTGCGTGATGATGAGCGGCGGGGCGAAGCGAATGACCTGGTGGTGTGTTTCCTTCGCGAGGATTCCCCGTGCTTGCAGCGCTTCGCAGAAAGGGCGTGCGATACCGCTGGATTCTTTGATTACGACCCCGATCATCAGGCCTTTTCCGCGCACTTCTTGCACATGCGGTGAATTGATTGCGCGTAGTTCGTTGATGAACCAAGTGCCGAGCTGGTCGGTGCGCTCGGATAATCCTTCATCAAGGATTACACGCAGCGCAGCTCTGCCGATGGCAGCAGCCAGCGGGTTGCCACCAAAGGTCGAGCCGTGATCACCTGGCGTGAAGACGTTCATGAATTCGGCGTCGGCCATTGTCGCAGATACCGGATACACGCCTCCGCCGAGTGCTTTGCCGATGATCAGGACATCAGGTCGAACAGCTTCCCAATCGCAACAGAATAGGCGACCAGTTCGACCCAGGCCGGTTTGAATTTCGTCGGCCATCAGCGCGACGCGGTGTTGGGTACACAGTTCGCGTGCCTTGGTGATGAAGCCGTCGGGTGGAACCACGACGCCGCCTTCGCCTTGCAGTGGTTCGAACAGGAAGCCAACGGTATTTTCGTTAATGGCAGCCGCCAATGCTTCCGCGTCACCATAGGGGATAAGTTTGAAACCCGGTGTGAAGGGGCCAAAGCCGTCACGGTATTGTTCTTCCGATGAAAATCCCACGATGGTTGTGGTGCGACCATGGAAATTGTTTTCGCACGCGATGATCTCGGCCTGATCCGCAGGCACGCCTTTGACCTTGTAACCCCACTTGCGAACCATTTTGATCGCAGTCTCGACTGCTTCCATGCCGGTGTTCATCGGCAATGCGCACTCGAAACCGGTTGCCTGGCAGAGTTCCCGCAGGAAAGGCCCCATCTGGTCGTTGTGAAACGCACGCGAGGTCAGCGTCAGTTTTTCCAACTGCGCGTGGGCGGCAGCAAGAATTGCCGGATGGCGGTGCCCCTGATTCAGTGCCGAATACGCGCTGAGCATGTCCATGTAACGGTTACCGTCCACATCCCACACCCATACACCTTCCCCCCGTTCGATCACGACCGGAAGTGGATGGTAGTTGTGTGCACTGTATTGATCGACTTCGGCCAGTAACGACTCTGTCTTTGAGGCGGTGGTGTCGTTCATGTCATTAATTATCCAGGAAAAATTTGTTGACTGATGGTTTTAACGTTGATCTGCTATAAGCGTGGTGGACGCGATTCCGGATGATTAAAGTAATCAGTATAGTGGGTTTTTCAGCTTATATATTTTACTTTAACAGCGCGTATTTGATTTATAGTAGCTCATCATTTTCTTCTGCAAACTGTATATAGCTATCAATATCTGCAAATGAAGTATACTGACATTGACATCGTTATCGATCAAGAAAACCGGATATTAAAGCGTCAACACAATAATCTGGTGAATCAGGTCCGTCAAAACGAACAAAAGTTACTGCGAATACAGCAACAGGAAATTCGATTTATCCGTTCAAATTCATTATCGGATCTGATTTGTGAAATTCTGGAAAACTATCGTCTTGAGGCTGGGCTTGATCATGTAACGCTTTCTTTAGTTGATCCTGAGTATGAGTTACAACGAATCCTGCAGGAAACTGGCGCAAACCTGGCAGATTTCCCTAATTTGTTGTTTTATCAAACCGAACAACAACTCAAAGCGCTTCTTGGACAATCCTTGGCTCCCGGCCTGGGAGCTTATAATGTAAAGACGCATCAGTTCTTTTTCCCAAGTAACCCAGAACAAAAGGGGAGTGTTGCTTTACTCCCGCTTATTCGTCAGGACAGACTTATCGGGAGTTTGAATCTTGGCAGCGCGAGCAGAGAACGGTTTTTATCCCATACGGCAACAGATTTCCTGCAAAGACTGGCTGCCATTGTTTCTATTTGCCTGGAAAATACAGTCAATCACGAACGTTTAAAACGTGTCGGTCTGACAGACACTCTAACGGGTATCAGTAATCGACGTTTCTTCGATCAACGTATCGAAGAAGAAATTGCCCGTTCCATACGAACATCTTCACCACTGTCATGCTTATTGCTTGATATTGATTTCTTTAAACGAATAAATGACACATACGGACATCAAACGGGTGATTGTGTTCTGACCGATGTGGCCAACGTCATTCAATCTCAATTACGCGGATCAGATGTCCTGGCAAGGTATGGTGGTGAAGAATTCTCTGCTCTGCTAATCAATACGGATACAAAAGATGCGTTGGAAATTGCAGAACGTATTCGAGAGTGTGTCGCATCATACAAGCATCATTTCAATGATCAGAAACAATTAGAAGTGACGATATCTATCGGCATCGCGACATTGGATAGAGGCGCGAATCATGACGATATTAAGGCGAACAGTCATTTGCTGGTTAAGAATGCTGATCAAGCTTTATATCAGGCAAAAGAAAACGGTAGAAATCAAACAAGATATTTTGCGCACATACCTGAATAGATAATAGATAACACTCTTCTATCCATCCTCCCACACTACCACGCTGATTCTATGGGATAATAGCTGCCAGTACTCCTTTAACCTGATATTTTAGGGTGGTCGCGTTCTATGGATATCAACAAAACTTTCAATAAAATTTTCCTTTCTTTTGGCCTTGTAGTCTACGCCATGTCAACACAGGCACTGCCTACTGAATGTTCAGACTTGACTGAGCCGGCTACATTTTTGGGTGAAAGCGGCGTGGTTTGTTTGCAACAGACGCAGGTCACGGATGATAACGGGACGTTTTTATTTAAAGCGTCCTTACAGTGGCTGGGCGCTGATAGACCGAATCATTTTGAGCTTTCAAGCACCGAACCGGATGATATCAACGCAGTGAATGTGAACAGCCCGGCATTTACATCTGTCAATAATGTCCTCACCATACCCAAAGTTGATGTGCCTGGAACATATGGGACAGAGCGCTATGCAGTTAATTTGTCGTTGTTTCAGGAAAATGGTGTTTCTTTATTTGAGCTGGCATCGGCTGATGTATACATCAATCCAGAATTTATTCCCAATGAAACCTGGGTGCCGTATGGCATGCTGGACTCGGATGAGCGAAGTGCGGTCGATCTGCTTGGGGGGGCTATTGCATATGCAAAACTGGCCGATGCGGTTTATGATTTTGATAATGTGGTTGTTGACAACTGGGATCTGATTGAAGAAAAAGACAGAAGCTCCGGCATGCAAGCAGGCCTTTATAGTGACCAAGACAGTGGTGATTTGGTGTTGGCCTTTCGCGGAACGGAGAGCTGTGACTTTCCTTGTTCTTTTAGTGAAACCAAGGAGCTTGTGCTTGATGTTGCCGCAGACAGCTTGTTAACGTTTGGTCAGGATGGACCGCAATTTGACCATGCTGTGTCATATGCACAAGATGTTGTCAATCGCCATCAGGGGCGCAGAATCATTGTCACCGGACATTCATTAGGCGGTGGGCTGGCACAAGCCGTTGGTGCCACATTCGGTCTTGAAACTTTTGCCTTTAACTCAGCCCCGGTACCGGACGATTTCATTAAAAGTAACCAAATACAATTAAGTGAAGAAGAATTACAACAAATCATCTATGTCATTTCAGATATTCGTGACCCCGTATCCAATACCGATGAAACAGGCAAGTTTTACCTGAATGCAGACCACATCACGCCATTAATCCAATTTGATTTTAAATTAAGAGAAGTGTTGCCCACACGTTTGTCAGAATTGGATGCGCTTCGATTAAACCGCCACAGCATCACCACCTTTGTCGACAATGCCGAATCCCTTTTGACCATTTATCAGGATGGGTGGTAGGAATACAAGTAGGACGGAAGAGCGAAGCGCCATCCGTCAACAATATTTAACCGAATGAAGTAGTATCCTTGAGTCACCCGTCACAAGGTAAAAACTCAACCAATGCCAAATTACCGGCGCAATCGACTACCAGGCGGGACTTATTTTTTTACGGTAAATTTGCTCGACCGGAAATCTCAATTGCTTGTTGTGCACATCAACGAATTGCGGGCAGCCGTTCGTAAAATCCGGCAATTGCAGCCTTTTCATATTGATGCCTGGGTTGTATTACCTGACCATCTCCATTGCATTTGGACATTGCCTGCGGGTGATGATGATTATTCCAACCGATGGCGCTTAATCAAAAAAACATTTTCGAAATCAATCCCAAAAACAGAATATCGTTCGGAGGTCAGGATAAAGCGTAATGAGTCAGTACTCCATCAACTTGATATTTGCGAATACAGCGTTCACAAGATGTTTCGTCACAAGGCGCAGTAGGCAGACAATGGTTATTCCCTTGGCAAGTGCTGCAACGCGGTGACGGGACATCTTGTGATCGCCCTTCGGGTTAGCTTTTCAGCGTCACTGGCGGTGTTAGGTCTCTTGACAAGGGAATGGCCATTGCCTGCAAGACCTGCCTTGCCAGTAACACTGAAAAACTAACTGTATCCGTAAATATCAAGTTGATGGAGTACTAAGTATCTGGCAACGGCGTTTTTGGGAGCATACCATTGCAAATGATGCGGACTATGCCGCGCATATGGATTACATTCATTACAATCCGGTTAAGCATCAATGGGTGAGTGCAGTTAGAGAATGGCCTTATTCGACATTCCACTCGATGGTTGAAAGAGGAATCTATCCGTCTGATTGGGCGGGTTGTGAAATAAAGACATTTGATGCGGGTGAGAGAGGTTGATTGATGGTGTGGGGTTTTGGCTTTGACCGTGATTTTGGTTTTGGCTTCGACTTTGGTTTTGACGGATGGCGCTTTGCTTATCCATCCTACCGGACTAAAAAAGATATTATACTTCTGTAAATTTTATTTAGAAGTTACCTATGACTGCCAAACGTTTTCAAGTTGCATTGTCCTTTCCCGGAGAACACCGAGATTATGTCTTGCAGGTTGCGGAGATATTGGCCCAATCGTTAGGTCAAGATAAGGTTTTTTATGATGAATGGTACACGGCAGAACTGGCACGGCCCAACATGGATAATCTATTGCAGTCGTTTTACCATGATCATTCTGAATTAATCGTACCATTCCTCTGTGTGGATTATGAACGCAAAGAATGGTGCGGGCTGGAATGACGGGCGATCAAAGATTTAATCAAGCAGCGGCAAGATGAAGATATTATGCCGATGCGTTTTGATAGTACGCATATTCCGGGTCTTTATAGCATTGATGGTTATGTGGATCTGAATAATCGTTCAGCAGAGGAAGCGGCAGAGTTAATCCTGCAACGTTTACACATGAATAATGGTGGACAACCGCAACCGCAACCGCAACCGCAACCGCAACCGCAACCGCAACCGCAACCGCAACCGCAACCGCAACCGCAACCGCAACCGCAACCGCAACCGCAACTGCAACCGCAACCGCAACCGCAACCACGAGCAATATCCAAAATCCACTCCGACCGCCTGCCTACCGTCAAAGGTGAATTCTTCGGGCGGGATGCTGAACTCAAATTGCTGGACGATGCATGGGCGGGCAACGATACACACATTATCCAGTTCATCGCGCCGGGTGGTACGGGCAAGACGAAGTTGCTGCGGCATTGGTTGGATCATACTGATAACATCGACGCGTTGATTGCGTGGTCGTTTTATTCGCAGGGAGCGAGTGAAGATAAGCAAATCTCCGCCACGCCGTTTTTCAGCCATGCGTTTGACAAGCTGGGTTCGACGCGTACCACATTTGCCACTGACGAAGATAAGGGTGACCACCTTGCTGAGTTGTTACTTCAGCAGCGTACTGTGCTGGTGCTGGATGGTTTGGAGCCGTTGCAACATGCGGGTAGGGGCATGCGCGGTGAACTGAAGGACCGGGCGATGCGCCAATTGTTGAAAAGTCTCGCCGGGCGGAACAATGGTTTGTGCATTATCACCACACGCATTGCGGTGCATGAACTCAGCGACCGTGCCCATGTTGTTTCAAAAGAATTACAAAACCTTGCTCCCGCTGATGGCGTTAAGCTGCTGCAATCGCTGGGTGTTCGGGGTAGCGACAAAGAAATGGAAAAAGCGGTTAGCGAATACGGTTGTCACGCGCTTGCGCTCAGCCTGTTGGGCAACGTGCTGCGCCTGCGTCACGATGGCGATGTGCTTAAACGTGACATGCTGAAAGAACTGGTTAACAAAGATGGCAGTAAGGATAGTCGGCATGCCTTTAAAGTCATGCAAGCTTATGAAGAATGGTTTGCCGGTGAGTCGGAATTAGCGCCGGAATTGGCGTTGCTGCACCTGCTGGGGTTGTTTGATCATCCCATCGAGAAAGCAGTTTTGCAAGTGCTGTGGGATGCACAAATTCCCAATCTCACTGCCGGTATCGCCGCAGACGACTGGCTGGAAGCCATCACCACGCTGCGCGAAGAACACTACCTGCTTTCGCAACATGAAGACCCGGATGGCACGAATGGTGCAGTAGACGGCCAACTCGACTGCCACCCGCTGATCCGAGAATACTTTGGCCAGCAACTGCGGGAAAAACAGTTCGACGCTTGGCATGAAGCCCATGTACGGTTGTACGACTACTACAAAGCCTTGCCGCAAAAACAACTGCCCGACACGCTGGAAGAAATGCAGCCATTGTTCAGCGCAATAGCGCATGGCTGCGCGGCGGGCTCGCACCAGCAGGCACTGGAAGAGGTTTATTGGCCTCGTATTAAACGTGAAGATGAACATTTTCTGACAAGAAAACTCGGTGCTTTCAGCGATGATCTCGCAGCCGTGGCGCATTTCTTTACCACGCCATGGCACACCCCTGCAGCGGGTTTGACGGATGCAGGCCAAGCTGCCGTGCTGAGCTGGGCAGGCTTCCGCTTAAATGCCTTGGGGCGGCTGCGAGAGGCGCTGGAGCCGATGCAGGCAGGCATGGAAAGTTCGACAAGACAGAAAGATTGGGAAGGTGCGTCACAAGATGCCGGCAACTTCAGCAAACTGCAGCTCACCCTCGGCGATGTGGTGGCAGCCGCAGCCAGCGGCCAACGCAGTGTGGACTACGCCGACCAGTCTGGGGATTTGTTTGAGCGTATAGCCAGACGTACTGCCCACGCCGATGCGCTGCATCAGGCCGGGGAAACGGCGCGGGCGCTTGAACTGTTCAAAGTGGCGGAACAACTTCAGCAGGAATGGCAGCCAGAATATCCGCGCCTGTATTCAGTGCAAGGTTTTCGATACTGCGACCTGCTGCTAGCACAGGGTAGGTCGGCGGAAGTGATGGAACGGGCGGAATATGCTCTGAAAATTTCTAAAAAGCTTGGTTTACTATCTATTGCCTTGGATCAACTTACCCTCGGACGGGCGCATTGGCAACAACAAGGTGATTTCCCACAAGCCACCGACTGGCTGAATCAGGCCGTAACCGGTTTGCGTAAAGCAGGACAACAAGATTATTTAATTCGCGGCCTGCTCGCCCGTGCTGCCCTGCACCGCGATACCCGCAATCCCAACCACGATTTCGCCCGCGCCCGCCAGGATTTGCAGGAAGTCTTCGATATTTCTGAACTCAGCGGCATGCGGCTGCATTTGACGGATTACCATTTGGAGATGGCGCGGCTGCTGATTGCTGAGCAAGAAAATCCTCCACCATCCCCCGTTGAACAAGGCGAGTCAGCGGTACTTTCTGTGCAAGAACATGTGGCACAAGCGGCGAAGCTGATTGAGGAAACCGGCTACAAACGGCGCTTACCCGAGTTGGCGGCATTGCAAAACAAGTTAGCGACGCAATGATGTAACGATGTAATGATGTAGGACGGAAGAGCGAAGCGCCATCCGTCACAAGCTTCTAATCCGCCAACGCATCAATAACCAACTGACGGATATCGTAGGCTTGTCCTTCCCCCTGATTGGTAATAACAAAATCGGGGTTGCCCGGCTTTAGGTAATCCAAACCATGTTCTTTGCCTGAAGCCAAAAAATCATTAATTGCCATTTGATAGGTTTTGCTGGCGTCAATTGGCGTGCCGTTAATGCGCCAGATACCGTTGCTGACCTGCGTGTTGGCTGATTGCAGATAGCCGCCGGCGCCTTTGTTCTCCAATCCCTGATCCAACGCTTTTTGCAGCAAACTGCCTTTGATTTCGGCCAGTTGCACCTTGCCACCAAAAGGCAACACGCGAATGACGTCGTACACGGTGATTTTCCCCGGTGGCAAGATGTCATCAATACGGATGGAGCCGCTGTTGTAGACGGAAAGTTCGGCTTGTGTGTAAGGTGCGAGCATACTCCTGGCGATCAATTCAGTCAGATTGGTTTGGCCGCTGCGCACGCTGGATTCCAGGCCATCCAGTGCTTCGGTTGTGGTGGTCACCACGTTGTTTGGCTCGAAGCCTTGTTTGCGGAAGGCTTCAAATGCGATGTTTATCCATTGGTCGACGACTGTTTTCAATGCAGGTTCTTCAGCCAGACTGTCATTGATGGGCACAAAGGTGGGTTTGATTTCGGTCTTGCCCGTGGCTGGGTCGTGAAAGATGTCGACCACATAAACCGAGCGCACATTGGCGTCGCCCTTGAGCAACGGCGCAAAGTTACCGCGCCAGCGTTGGTAGTTGATATGTTCATGCCCGCCTAACACTAAGCCAACCTGTGGGTATTTTTGCAGTAACGCCACATCATCGTCAATGGCTTGATGCGTGAGCGCAATAATGAAATCCGCTTGGTCGGCAAGCTGCGCAACCTGCTTGCCGGCGGTGGTCAGCGGGTCGGTGTAACTGACATAATCGGGTTGATTCACCGTCAGTGTCAAACCAAACATCCCAATATTGAATGTTTTGCCACTCTTTTTGTCGCTAATCGGAATAACGATATTTTGTTGCACGCCAGCATACGGCTTGCCATCTGCGTCAAATACATTGCTGGAAACCCAGGTGAATTTTGCTTCCTGCATGCGCTGATTAAACTGGTTTTCTTTAACATCAAATTCGTGATTGCCAAACGTGGCGTAGTCCAATCCAAAGTGGTTTAATACATCAACCATTTGCCGTCCGGCCAGCCGGTCCCCTTCATACTCTGCCGTGCCAATCGCCGAAGGACTAAACAAATCCCCGCCCAGCGTGGTAATGGTGTTTGGATTGCGTGCCAACAACTGGTTGCGCAACGTCGCCACGCGTGCAATACCGCCTTCTTTGCCGCCGCTCACCGGTGTGATTTCATAAATATCGTTGAAATGAAGAACGGTCACATGAATCCTGTTGTCTTCTGTAAGCGCGGCTGGTGTTGTAGAACATGCGGTGAGCGTAAAAACAAAAATTGCGGATAACAGCAAGGACAATGATTTCTTCACGATAACTCTCTGTGGTTTAAGGTTCTGTTACGTTTTAGTGTAGCATGCTATTTTCAGGTTAGCTGTGATACCACCGCATGTGTAATATGTACCATTATATGAATTGAGGGGAGATCAAATTGAAACAATCTATCGATACCTTCAGGAGATATTTGTTTTTTGCGGCATTATTAACATTATTTATTGTGCCGGTATCCGGGTGCTCGGTATTTATGGCCGCACAACAACCTAGCGCAAAAAATATTGAATTATTCAAGATCGGGACACCCAGAGATGCGTTAGTGGCCGAATTTGGGCAGCCGCTTATCAGCGAAGAAACAGACGGTAAGAAGATCGAAATGTTTGTATTTGTTCAGGGATACAGTAAAGCGGCAAAGACCGGACGCGTTATCTTTCACAGTGCGGCAGATATCGTTACGTTGGGATTATGGGAAATAGTCGGCACACCGACTGAAATGGTTTTTAACGGCAGCGAAATGGGTTTTCATGTGAGTTACGATGATGCCGAGCGCATTGATGAAGTGAATGTTTTAAAGAAGAAGTAAGGGGCACTTCTAAAACCACTTATAAGCGTATCGAAAATGGCATTAACTTCAATCGCGGTAATCACCGGCGCGTTACTGGTATTTTCACTGATCTCAGGTCGGCTCCAAGGCACTGTTGTTACACCACCGTTAGTATTCATTGCCTTTGGTTTTCTGGTGGGCGGCGGCGGACTGGGTATAACGAATATTGACCCAGGGCATGCGGCAATTCAATTTATTGCGGAATTTACGCTGATACTGGTGTTGTTCACTGATGCTGCGCGTATTGACCTCACGCGTTTACGTCAGGATCACAGCTTACCCGTGCGCATGCTCATGATCGGATTACCGCTGGCCATTGTGATGGGAACATTGATCGCGGTGCAGTTGTTTCCGATGTTTTCGCTTTGGGAGGCGGCTTTGTTGGCAGCCTTGTTAGCGCCGACTGATGCGGCACTCGGCCAATCAGTGGTGTCTGATAAGATTGTGCCGGTTCGTATCCGCCAGGCTATCAATGTCGAGAGCGGTCTCAATGATGGCATTGTGCTGCCCGTCGTGTTGCTTTTTGCAGCACTTGCCAGTGCGCAACATTCAGCCACGGATGCCAGTGGATGGTTAGTTTTCGGCTTGGAACAAGTTACGTTGGGGCCACTTGTGGGTATTGGCATGGGATACGCTGGCGCACGTCTGCTTGATATATCAGCAGCGCGTAAGTGGATGAATGAATCCTTTCAGGGCATTGGCATACTCTCGCTCGCGTTGTTTACCTATGTGACTGCCGAAATGATTGGCGGTAACGGTTTTATTGCCACATTCATCGGCGGCATGGTGTTTGGAAACACCTTGCGTCATCCTTGTACTTTCCTGTATGAATTCATGGAAACCGAAGGCCAGCTTCTGATGTTGATCACTTTTCTGGTTTTTGGTGCCGCTATGCTGCCAGTCGGTTTGTTGCATTTAGATGCAACGATACTCATTTACGCTGGTTTAAGCCTGACCATTATTCGCATGATACCGATCGCCATTTCGCTTCTCGGTGCAGGATTGAGGTTGCCGACCAAGCTTTTCCTTGGCTGGTTCGGGCCGCGTGGACTTGCCTCAATTTTATTTGTACTACTTATCCTGGAAGAAGCCGAAATTGCACATCGTAATGAATTGCTTTCCATAACCATTGTTACTGTCGCGCTAAGTGCATTACTGCACGGGATTTCTGCGGCACCGTTCGCTAAATTATACGGCCAGCGGGCGGCGCGTATGGGACAGTGTGAAGAAAACGAACCTGTGCCGGAGATACCACTGCGTGAAGGGACGACCAGCAACATGGATCACAACAAGGACAAACCATCATGAACCAGCAAGGAAACCTATTAAATGAATAAAATTGCAATAAAGAAATGGGATGAACTACAGGACCGAGTTCCCGCATATGCATTCGTGGCGACTGTTGATCTGGTCGTTATTCGTTTTGATGACATTGTAACGGTGTTGTATGGCCGCTGTGCGCACCGTGGTGCTTTGATGGCCGACGGTCATGTTGATGGCGACAACCTGATATGCGGCGTGCACGGTTGGGATTTTCGCCTGGATACCGGCGTCAGTGAATACAACAACAGTGAAACCTTGCCCAAATTCAATGCCTGGGTGGAAGACGGTCAAGTTTGGGTCGATGAAGGTGAGATTCACGCTTGGGCTAAAAAGCACCCGCAGCCTTATGTGCGTGACAGTTACCAAGGGGTTTATCAGGATCATACGGGCACGCAGGACGAACCTTATGTGAATACTATTCGCAAGTTAGCCGACGAAGGGCTGACAAAAGTTGGTCACCACGGCCCTGCTGATGCGATGGGTGTGCAGCGTGATCTTCTGCCTAAATGGGATGATTTGCAATTTGTCGTGGCGCAATTGCACAAATTGCCGCTGCTCGATGACGAAGCGGTTGGCACTGACATTATCATCGGGCCACGCGCCAAAAAGCCGTTGCGTTTAGAGATGCCGCTTTTTGTTTCCGATATGAGTTTTGGTGCCTTGTCTGAAGAAGCCAAGGTAGCGCTTGCCAAGGGTGCGGAACTTGCCGGTACGGGTATTTGCTCGGGTGAGGGTGGCATGCTGTCCAGCGAACAAGCTGCTAACTCACGCTATTTTTATGAGTTGGCATCAGCGCGATTTGGATTCTCCTGGGACAAAGTACAACAGACCCAAGCGTTTCATTTTAAAGGTGGACAAGGTGCCAAAACAGGTACCGGTGGCCACTTACCGGGTGATAAAGTGAAAGGAAAAATTGCTGAGGTGCGCGGATTGTCTGAAGGCGAACCGGCTATTTCGCCCGCACGTTTTGCTGACTGGACTGAGCTAAGTCAATTCCGCGATTTTGCCGCAGAAGTGCGTGAGAAAACTGGCGGTATTCCGGTTGGCTTTAAGCTTTCTGCGCAACATATTGAGAAGGATATTGATGCGGCATTAGGGATTGGTGTTGATTACATTATATTAGATGGTCGCGGTGGAGGCACCGGTGCCGCGCCATTGATTTTTCGAGATAACATTTCGGTACCCACCATCCCGGCGCTGGCGAGAGCCCGACGGCATTTGGATGCCAGTGATGCCGCTGACGTGACGCTTATTATTACTGGCGGGCTGCGCCATCCCGCTGATTTTGCCAAGGCGATGGCATTGGGTGCAGACGCAATTGCTGTATCTAATGCGGCACTTCAGGCCATCGGTTGTGTGGGTATGCGTGCTTGCCACACGAACAATTGCCCGGTTGGTATAGCAACGCAGAAGCCGCATTTACGTGCCCGTTTGCCTGTGGACATTGCTGCAGAACGATTGGCGCGTTTTTTCTCAGCTTCGGTGGAATTAATGATGGTACTGGCACGTGCAGCCGGGCATCGGCATTTGCATGAATTTTCCATCGATGATTTAACCACTTTCAAGACTGATATGGCGCAATTGACAGGCGTCGCGTACGGCGGCGTTTCAGCGCCTTAGTCCAAAAGATAAAGGAAACCTGTTTGTGCAGGAGTAAATGATGATCTGCAGCCGACCAGCAATGGCACCTCAACAATCGCTGGAGCCATGACCAAGTCAACATCAACTGCTGCCCCAAAGTCGAAGGAACGACAACAAAATCGACGCGGTGGTGTAGTAGCATTTTGAAGCATTGCGTATACGTTTGTAAGTTGCGTATGCAGCCTATTGAACAAGCACAACTGCATCCATATGACGCTTGGTTTTAAACGGATTATCGTCGAACAATAGCAGAAAATGCAGGAAACCAGTGGGTAATAGGTGTAGAAGAGAGAGGAGAGAATGCCAAATGTAGGTGCTGACCGGGTGTCTTTACACCTGTTTTTTTTGTAACCGCGTCTGATCCAATATCTGTTTGATATCGCAAGCACATTGACCACATTGTTTACTGATACCCAGGCAGATTCTCAAATCCCGCATCCGATCAGCACCTTGATGCACTGCTTCACGAACTGCGCTTTCTGTTATGCCTTTGCAGAGACAGATATACATGATGGTCGCCTTATTAAAACTATGTGACGTAAGCAATGTTGTTCGATGTGACTGAATTGCGTTTGCCAACGCCATACTTAAATTACTTGGTTCGTATTAAAATCATATCGCTAATACTAATGAGAATGATTCTTGTTGCAATTAGTTCCGTATGAATTGCCAGTTTTATCAAATAAATTCCTATTTCTCATTATTTTAAGAACGACGTAGAATTAACATAGCTTTAGAAAATCAGTGGTTTATTCTCGGTATCGCCTTAATATTCCAGTACTCTGAATCCGTCAATATCAAGTAGTCGGAGTACTAGCTTATCGCTTTTTTGTTTTGGGAAAGAGAGTAAAACACGTGGTTTTTACGTTTAAATCGGCGTTTTTGTTGCGGTGATGGGTTCAGAAGGTGGCAAGATTATAAGCGGTTTTTTGTATAACTGATTGATATTAATTAGTTATTTTGTTGAAAAATAACAGAGTGCTAAGAAGTATTTGAGGGATTGATTAAACTTTGTTGGCTTGGACGATTTTGCTCAAGATTTTGATAAAAAACATTCTTTAAAAAGTGGCTAATATCAGCTTTTAAATCTCTTACTTTTATCACTTCTGTATTGGTGCGGATAAAAAGTTCTTGCTTGTCAGATTTTTTAAATTTGCTTATTTCCGCGCCTGCGATTCGATATCGACTTCGCCGTTGTCTTTCTGTACTTTCCCTAAGGTCGAATTCTTCAATTTGTGAGAAGGGACAACGCTTTTCTTTTTTCAGATGACCATAAGTGAAGGTGGCGTATAAAAATTCATTCTTATAGTATGAGAATTGATATTTTGTAAAAGCATAATCAATAGAAATCTTAATGATAACCCCACCGATAATTGCAAAAATAATACCCATAATAAAAGCTGCACTCATGGAGCCTGAAACATTTATGCTCCAACCGAGTTTTTCATGCAGCCCCATGCTGATCATGGTTGCAAAAACCCCCATTAGAAAGAAAGGCAGGCCAAATAAACAACCAACCAGACTTGTGCCATTAAATCCTGGTTCGGGTAACAAATAGGAAGCAGCATTCGATTCTTTTTTGAAAACTAAACCTTGTGGCGGATTGGATATATCTACAGCCTGGTATTGAATGCCAGATAGCTGCTCACTCACAGGAACATCAAGTTCGTTCCAATTTCTTTCTTTGGGTGTATCTCCGGTATGGTCAAAGGTCGTTATCTTGAGTTGTTTGGCGCGTTTTTCAAAATATGCTCGAGCCTCTGATTCATCTCTGGATTCATGTAAGCAAATTGGGTTTTTGTCGAAATCAAATTTCAAACAGGTCTGCCAGACCAAATATTTACTTTTGTTCTTCCCACCTGAAGTTTGCCATTCTTTTTTAAACCAAAGCCCCTCAATATGTTCAAAGGTACCACTGAATTTCTTAGGGTTTGGCCAGAAACCTTTTATAACTTGATAGCTTCTTTGTCGTATGTTTAAACGCACTTCAAGACGATAGAAGGCGCCCAGAAGACCTGCAAAAATAAAAATCCCGTCCACGCAATAAACGATCCAGACACCTTCATCAATGGGCTTGATTTGAGGTAGATAGCAAAGACCTATGCCGAGAATAATTATGACCCACCCACCCCAGTGATTTTGTCTTAGGTGAATAGTTGCATTGTTATCTTTTAATACGCTAAGTGTATTCATGACTCATGTACGGAAACATCCAATGGTTTCTAAAGGGCGCTTCTGAAAATTCAGAGTTCGCCCAAATGCAAGGCGTGGGAAAAATTTTTTAGCGCAGCATATGATTGATATGTAAGCAATAAATTTTTCCGCAACACAGCAGTTGGGATGAAATCTGAATTTTTAGTGGTGCCCTTAAGAAAAAGGCTAGTACTTCTTCACGTTGAAGGAGTGCTAGGAGGCTGTCCGAGAATAGAATAATCTACTGCGGAAAAGCCATTTTGGTCATATTTCCCGATAATTTTCGTTAAATAGAACTACTATTCGCCTCAAATGATCAAAAAATCTACCTCAAAATGGCTTTCCCTCGCTACGATTACTATTCTCGGACAGCCTCCTAGCCGGATAGTGCATCAGTTATTGGAATCTAAACACCGGATTGTTTAATATTGAGATTCGATAATTTAAAATTCCTCCCAAGAATCATCACTGCCACCCGATGCTGCCTTGCGTGGCTTGGCAGGTTCAATATCCGCTGCTGCAGCCTTTGTTGCCACACCACGGTTGGGTAGTTTGGCTATTGCTGTTTGATGATTACTTCTTTTAACCGGCGTCGGTGCCATGCCACCCGTTAACTTGAATATGCTCACAGCTTGTGATAAGTCTTGCGCTTGGTCTTGCATTGACTCTGCTGCTGCGGCGGCTTCTTCCACCAATGCTGCATTTTGCTGTGTTACTTCATCCATTTGTGTTACAGCCTGATTCACTTGCCCAATACCAGAACTTTGCTCCTGAGAAGCGGCAGATATTTCTGACATAATGTCAGTTACACGCTTAACAGCGCTCACAATTTCATCCATGGTTTTGCCGGCCTCATCAACCAGTTTTGTTCCATCCTCGACTTTATTCACAGAATCACTGATTAGCTCATTGATCTCTTTAGCTGCGGCTGCTGAACGCTGTGCCAGTGTACGTACTTCAGTTGCCACCACTGCAAAGCCACGTCCTTGTTCGCCAGCACGTGCTGCTTCTACCGCTGCATTCAGTGCAAGAATATTGGTCTGGAATGCGATGCCATCAATTACGCTGATAATGTCGACAATCTTCTTCGAGCTTTCATTGATTGAGCTCATGGTCTGTACTACCTGACCGACAACCGCACCACCTTTTATGGCCACCTCAGATGCACCGGCTGCCAATTGATTGGCTTGATGAGCGTTGTCTGAATTCTGCCTAACCGTAGAAGTCAATTCTTCCATTGAGGAAGCTGTCTCTTCCAGGCTTGATGCTTGCTCTTCAGTACGTTGGCTCAAATCAGTGTTACCTGAAGCGATCTCACCCGCAGCGGTTGTCATTGAATCAGTGCCCGTACGTACTTTGCCAACCAGGTCAACCAGGTTGTCGTTCATCTGTTTTAATGCTTGTAACAATTGCCCCGTTTCGTTGGTTGAATTTGTTGCAATGCGGCTGGTAAGATCCCCTGATGCAACAGCGTGGGCGACAGCTATTGCTTCGTGCATGGGGCCGGTAATACTGCGCACAAAAACGATTGATAGATGAATAATCGCTATCAGGCCAAACAATATAAACCCGTATACGATATATAGAGACTGCTGCAAACCTGCCGAACGTGCACTTAGTTCGTCAACCAAATTTCCACTGGCAGTCGCATTAAATGCATAGAGATTATCAATCGTAGCCGTGTATTCATCAAAGTACTCAGTGCCAGATAGCTTGAGTTCCTGCGCGTTAATCAGGCTTTGATCAGTCATTACCAGTGTTTTGTTGATTCTGGCTTTCATCCCATTGGTTATCGCCTCTAGTTCGGTCCTTAAACGCTCATCAACGCGTAAAACCTTCTCCATATTTCGCGTGAGCTCTGCGAAATACGTATTAATATTGCTCTGTAGAACCCCTAGCTTGGCGCGACCTTCTGGCGGTAGATTACCTGCAGTCAAAAAACCAGCGCCCACTGCACGCATTAATCCCATATTTTCAGCTAACTTAGGTGCATTGACCATTGTTGCGCTCATTAAGAAATAAGTAGCGGCCTCTGGATCAAGTGAAAGACCAAACTCATCCAGTAATTCTTCGCTCACCAATAACAATCCACTGACTGTCTGGGTATGTTGTGCTGTGCTCTTTGCAACATTTAATTGGCGATTAGCTACCGCTTCTCCAATTGTGTACAAACGTTGCTTAAGCGTGCCCCAATGTGATTCGATTTCTGTCGAAGCACCTGCTTCTTTTAACTGGGCATCAAGTGTATCAATCGCTTTGTTCAGTTCGCCCCGTACCACGGGTAGGCGAGCGGCCAGGGATTCATTGCCACCTAACATACCGGCAGACACGCCGCGATGTTGTTGCGTAAATTGAATCACACGTTGTAATGCAATTATCGGTGTAGTACCAGCGAGCTCTTGCTCGGCAACATGACGCTCTTCAGTAACAGTCAGTATAAAGAATGTAGTTGGCACAGCAGCTGTCAGTAATAAAATAACACCAAGAATAGTGAATTTATGCGACAAATTTATGCGATCTAATATAGACATTTGCTTTCTCACTTGTTGCTCTAATAAAGAAGTCGTTGGTTAGCCGATAAATCAATGTGCGAAGTTTCACTCAAAGTTTTTCTTGGAAACTTGATGATGTTGTCTCGGTTAATCAATCTTCTCTCTAATTAGAGAGTTGATGAACAGTTGTAAACTAATTGTTTTTTGAATTAATTCGACATCAGCCATAGCTAAAATTGTGAAATTTTCTAAACTGACTTGTTGCAAGCGGTGACGAATTAGACTTAAAGAGATTAAGGTTTCTCCCATGAATTACCGCCACTATCTGATGCGACTTTGCTTGATTTAATTGCAGCGTTTTGTTGCGTTACCTCACCCATCAAAGATGTATTTACGTTCATGCCTCATTCCTTACATTGATTTGTTTACACACCCTTTTTCATGGGTGTGCCGCTTACGGCACATAATCTTTTAATTTGAGAACACACTATACAACTATTATTTATTCGAGAAATGAAGAGCAAACTGGTAATTTGGCGCTAATTGGTAATTTAAATAAGGCTTAAATTACCAGCATACTTTACTGGTTTCTGTTGTGCCTGAGAGTTAGCCTGAATATTGCACCAGTTGGTGGAATTTAAACGCCGAACTGTTTTGAATTGAGCGTACTCGCGACCGGAGACGCAGTTATTCTACGATATAGGGAGCATGTGCGTTCAATTCAAAACAGAGCCAGTTAAATCCAGCAAGTGAGGCCTTGGGTACAAACTGCATTTTCATCACCCCCCCAAAAAACCAATAGACATAACACGTACAAGCTAAATATAACGAACTGGTGCAATATTCAGGTTAGTGTGCTTGATTTAAATGGTGGTTCTTAAGTGCAGAAATTAGCCATATGAAAATACAGACAACAATTGTTTATACTCAATATGCTAAACAGTGGGGGCTAGCGCACATTGAGTGATTTAAAGTATTTCACCATATCCGCTTGGGTTTTGATTTTAGCTAATACGCCATCAATTTCCTGCTGGCTGGCACGCACGCCTTGTGCGAAATTTTGTCGTTTGGCTGCGCGATAGTGCGCGTCAGCGGCAATAATGCTTTGTTGCAGGGAGGTAAGCGAGTAGCCTTCAGCGCATAATCCAAAAAGATTACGAAAAAAACTAATCAATCGATCCCAGCAGCTCTCTTTCTTGACCGTACATTGTGCCTTAAATGAGGGACAATTCAGTCTAAAAGCACCCGCTAACAGCTCGTCAAACGGATGCGGCGGCGCTTGCATTACTCGCTCACTGGGAAGTTCGGCGCGGTCAATATTTTTCCAATCCAGCAGCATGGCAAGAATGGATGTGTGGTCATAGGGGACAGATGATTTGCTCCAGGGGTCTGTAGTTGCACGGATCAGCGTTGCCTCAGACGCATACGGTGTGACAAAAATAGCAGGCACTCTTACGCCATAACGATTAAAGCGGAAACCCAGTTTTCCCGGGTCGCTGTCCTTATCTGGAGACACAGCCGTCCAATTAGGCGCCACATGGTCTGGGCAGCCGCCATGTTCATCAAAATTAATGATAAACAAGGTGTCTTTGAATGCAGGGCTGTTAATAATCGCTGTACTAATAGTTTGTAGAAAATGATCGCCAGCACACACATTGGCAGGCGGATGCTCACTGGTTGCATCGGCGTCTTTCTCAATCACAAAGCTTGGTTCAATAAAGGAGTAAGCGGGTAGATTCCCTGATTGGCATGCGTCGATAAACTGCGAGACATGTTGGAAATGATCATCCAGGAGAGGGTCCCATAGCTTATCCATTTGAATGCGCGTTAAGGAAGGAATAATTTCGCTACTTTTATAGACCTTCCAGGATACGTCTGCGTCTTCGAGTACATTAAAAATGGTCTTGCTGCCATAAGGGAAATAGGGCGCATTGTTTACGTTGCCCTCAGAAGTGCCTGCATGCATAAAGGCGCGATTAGGCCAGGTCTGCGTTGGGCAAGACGCATGATAGTTGTCCGATACCGCATATCCCGTTGCCAGCCCACACATCACGCTGAGTGTCTCGGGTGCATAAGTTTGCATGATTTGCGGCGCAATATTTTTGTTCGAGCATTTGGCGCTAACATAGTCCGCCAAGAAACCTTGCATGTTCGGTGTTTCGCCCTCAGTACTGGGTAACCAACCTTCAGTTTTTTTGTTAATCTGCGTGCCAAATAACTGTTGGTTCATGTGCTTGAATGCTTCATTAGGGTCTGGATTGGGGACTTGCAGGTTGGCAACACCTTTGGTTATTTTCACCGCAGTCGAAGGATTATCCAGGTCTAATGGGTTTGAATAATCGACACCATAAAGTCCATTATAGAATCTCAAGTGACCCGGGGTATCCTGGGGTATGAAATGCTTGGGTTGATTGTCGCCGCCATAGTTCCAACCGATAAGATTGTCAAAAGAGCGGTTTTCCATCATTAATACGACAACATGACTAATCTTCTTCTGGATATTGGTTGTCATTTCAGTTCCCCTGGTTTGTGGTTGTCTGCAGTAAAACAAATAAGACGACGTACAATGAGGAGGATATCATCTGCTTAGCCTGAATATTGCACCAGTTGGTGGAATTTAAACGCCGAACTGTTTTGAATTGAGCGTGCTCGCGACCGGAGACTCAGTTATTCTGCGGCGTAGAGAGCATGTACGTTCAGTTCAAAACAGGGCAAGTTAAAAACCAACAAGTGAGCCTTAAGTACAAACTGTATTTTGGCAGGAATTACCAAAGACCAATAGACATAACGATTACAGGCCAAAATCTAAAGCACTGATGCAATATTCAGGTTAGCCCCTAAGTGCTGGCAATTCCTCCTCTTTTAGCACAAACTGTAATGCGATACCGTTGTTACACCAGCGCTCTCCGCGCGGTGGCGGCCCATCACTGAATACATGGCCTTGATGCCCTTCGCAGCGCACACAGTGGTATTCTGTGCGTGGCCAGATCATTTTGAAGTCGCGCTTAGTCGCTATGTGCCCGGCAACAGGTTGGGTGAAACTCGGCCAGCCTGTCCAGCTTTCATATTTATGGGCACTCTCAAACAGCGGCAGATAACATGCGGCGCAAATAAAAGTCCCTTCACGTTCTTCATAAACCAAATTACTGGATTCTGGCCGTTCGGTTGCCTCCTCGAACAGTATTTGATAAGCCCTGGGTGACACCAATTCACGCCATTCTTTATGGGGTTTATTTAAGGCTACAATCGGGCTGACGGCTTCTCCAATCACTTGGCGTGAGCACGCTGAAATTAGCGGCAGCACGGCCAGCATAGGGAGGCTTTTTAACAAAGTGCGTCGTTTCATGGTATGGCTATCCTAAATAGTAATTCTCAAACCAATTGTTACACAAAGCATGGCAGTTAGTTGCAAGGATGTGCAGACAACAATTGGTTATACCCCTATACTAAACCTTACTGTTTAATACTGTTTAAGGGCACAGTCCTTTAAATCAATAATTTTTAACATTTTCAAATATGGCGAACATCGGTTTTATAGGTCTTGGCATTATGGGGAAACCCATGGCCGAACATTTGATTAAAGGAGGGCATACCTTATTCTTGCACACGCGTAGCGGCGTGACTGAGGATATGGTGGCGCTGGGTGGCAAGGTGTGTATGACACCGAAAGAAGTAACTCAGCAGGCGGACATCATTATTACCATGTTGCCGGATACGCCGGATGTGGATAGGGTTCTGTTTGGCAAGAATGGCGTAGTTGCAAGTTTGATACCAGATTCAGGACAAAGAAAGATTATCGTGGATATGAGTTCGATTTCACCGCTGGAAACGCAGAAATTCGCAGCAAAGATGAATGAGCTCGGTCATGATTATGTCGATGCGCCGGTATCCGGTGGTGATGTGGGGGCGCAGAATGCCACGCTGACAATCATGGTTGGGGCGGATGCTGAAGTGTTTGCCAAGGTTAAACCCATCTTTGAGTTAATGGGACAGAATGTCACGCTGGTGGGTGAAAATGGTGCAGGACAGATTTGCAAGGTTGCCAATCAGATCGTGGTGTCATTAGCCATTGAAGGGGTGGCGGAGGCGTTGTTATTTGTGTCCAAAGCAGGTGTTGATCCAGAGAAAGTTCAGAAAGCTTTGATGGGTGGTTTTGCGGCTTCAAAGGCGTTGGAAGTGCATGGCGGGCGTATGATTAACCGCCGCTTCGAACCGGGGTTTAAAATTGATTTAATGCAAAAAGACTTGGCAATTGCATTGACCAGTGCATCAGCCTTGGGTGTGAGCCTGCCGAATACTGCGAGCACACATGAATTGCATAAAGCATGTATGGCACATGGTGGTGCAAAATGGGATAATTCAGCCATTGTCAAAGCGCTGGAAATATTATCCAATCACGAAATTCAGAAACATTCGGAATAAATTCATGGTTCAAGATTTAGTCGGTCAGCTGCAATCTTTTTTACCTGTAGAAGCGGTGCTGCATGAAACTGAAGACCTGAAGCCTTATGAGTGCGATGGTTTATCGGCTTACCGTCAGACACCCATGTTGGTGGTGTTGCCGCAAACGCAAGAACAAATCATCCAAATTTTGCAATTGTGCCATGCCACAAAAACACCGGTGGTGGCGCGTGGTGCAGGTACAGGATTATCTGGCGGGGCTTTGCCGCATGCGGAAGGGGTTTTGCTGTCGTTGGCCAAATTAAACCAAATTATTGCAATCGATCCAATAGCGCGTATTGCACGGGTTCAGCCCGGTGTCAGAAATCTGGCGATCAGTGAGGCGGCAGCACCCTATGGTTTGTATTATGCGCCGGACCCTTCTTCGCAAATCGCTTGCTCAATTGGAGGCAATGTGGCGGAAAATTCGGGCGGTGTGCATTGCCTGAAATATGGTCTTACCGTGCATAATATTCTAAAATTGCGCGTGTTAACCATTGATGGCGAATGTCTGGAAATCGGCGGTGACAGTCTGGATAGCGCGGGTTATGATTTGCTCGCGTTAATGACGGGTAGTGAAGGCATGCTGGGTATTGTCACTGAAATTACCGTGAAGCTGATTCCAACGCCGGAAAAGGCGCAGTTGGTAATGGCGGCGTTTGACGATGTACATAAAGCCGGTAGCGCGGTGGCGAATGTCATCGGCGCGGGCATTATTCCGGCGGGTATGGAGATGATGGATAAAATTACCATTCATGCGGTGGAAGAATTTTTACATGCGGGTTATGACCTGGATGCAGAGGCAATTTTGTTGTGTGAATCCGACGGCAGCGCCGAGGAAGTGGCCGATGAAATTGAACGAATCAATGCCATCATGCAACAAAGCGGCGCAACAAAAGTGAGCATGTCACGCAATGAAGAGGAGCGATTAAGTTTCTGGGCCGGACGGAAATCCGCATTTCCAGCGGCTGGCAGGGTTTCGCCGGATTATTATTGCATGGACGGCACCATCCCGCGCAAACATCTGGCTGATGTATTGCGCGGTATTGAAAAGCTCTCTGAGGAATACGGTTTGCGTTGCATGAATGTGTTTCATGCCGGTGATGGGAATCTACATCCACTCATTCTCTATGACGCCAATCAACCCGGCGAACTGGAAAAAACCGAGGAATTTGGCGGCAAGATTTTGGAAATGTGTATTCATGCGGGCGGCACAATTACCGGTGAACATGGCGTGGGCATGGAGAAAATCAACCAGATGTGTTCACAATTCAAAACCGATGAGCTGGCCATGTTTCACGCGGTGAAAGCTGCGTTTGATCCCGCAGGATTGCTAAATCCCGGCAAAGCCGTTCCAACACTGCGTCGCTGTGCAGAACTGGGTGCCATGCATGTGCATTCGGGCGAAGAAAAATTTCCTGAATTGCCGCGTTTCTGAATCTATGCAAAATATTATTAATCAATATAAAGCCTCTATTAATAGGGCTTTTGAACAAAAAATATCCTTGCATATCCGTGGTGGTGGCAGTAAAGATTTTTATGGCAACCCATCGGCTAATGCAAATAGTGATGTGCTTGATGTCACGGCCTACAGCGGCATTATTGATTATGAGCCAACAGAACTGGTTGTGACCGCATGTGCTGGAACGCGCCTTTCTGATCTGCAAGCAGCGCTTGATCAACACGGGCAGATGTTGGCATTTGAGCCGCCGTATTTTGGTTCAACAGCAACGCTCGGTGGCTGTGTCGCTACGGGGCTTTCCGGCCCGCGACGTGCGGCTGCTGGGGCTGTACGTGATTTTGTGCTGGGTGTGCGCATGCTGGATGGTCAAGGTAACGATTTGCGCTTTGGTGGACAGGTAATGAAAAATGTCGCCGGTTATGATGTTTCACGTTTAATGGTGGGTGCCATGGGGACGTTGGGCGTGTTGCTCGAGGTTTCGCTCAAGGTATTACCCAAACCACCCACCGAGTTAACGCTGCAAATGCAAATGAATGAAGTTGAGGCGATTGAGAAAATGAATCAGTGGGCCGCTAAGCCATTGCCGATTTCGGCCAGTTGCTATGTTGACGGTAATTTGTTTCTCAGACTTTCCGGTGCTGAATCAGCGCTGCACGCTGCGCATGTGAAACTTGGCGGTGAAGTGTTAGCGGCCGGTAATGATTTTTGGCAATCAATACGCGAGCAAACCCATGATTCTTTTCAGTCTGGTAATGTTCTTTGGCGTTTATCCATTAAACCAACCACGCCGCCATTACCTTTACCAGGGCAGCAACTCATGGAATGGAATGGCGCACTGCGCTGGTTGGTTTGTGATGAAACTGTGGATTCAGCGACCATACGTGCAGCGGCAAAAAATGCGGGTGGCCATGCAACCCTGTTTCGCGGCGATGAATCGCGCACCAATGTATTTCATCCGTTAGACCCCGGCATGATGAAAATCCATCGCGCACTCAAACAGAAATTCGATCCGGCGGGGATTCTTAACCCTGGCCGACTCTATCCTGAAATCTAGACGTTAGTAAGTACAAACCAATGCAAACCAACCTCGCTGACTTTATAAAAAATTCCCCTGAAGGACAGGAGGCAGACGCCATCTTGCGCAGTTGCGTGCATTGCGGGTTTTGTTTGGCCACCTGCCCGACCTATCAGATTTTAGGCGACGAACTGGACAGCCCGCGCGGACGTATTTATCTGATGAAACAAATGCTGGAAGGCCAGCCCGTCACGCAAAAAACACAACTGCATCTGGATCGCTGCCTAACCTGCCGGGCGTGTGAAACGGCCTGTCCTTCGGGCGTGCGTTACGGTGCGTTGGTGGATATCAGCCGTGACATTATTGAAAAACAGGTGAAGCGTAGTACCCAATCGGACATCTTGCGCTACACCCTGCGCAAAATTTTGCCCAATCCCAGTGTATTTAATTCATTGCTTAAATTGGGACAACTGGTTCGTCCTGTTTTGCCGGGCAAGTTAAAACAATCCATCCCAGCAAAGGCCAAACCCGCCAAAGCATGGCCCGCAGCACAACACGCACGTAAAATGCTGGTGCTGGATGGCTGTGTACAACCCACACTGACGCCCAACATTAATGCCGCCAGCGCACGCGTGTTGGACAAATTGGGTATATCGCTCGTCAAAGCCGACAAGGCCGGTTGTTGTGGTGCCGTGACATTTCACCTGAATGCCCAACAGGATGGACTCGATTATATGCGCCGCAACATTGATGCCTGGTGGCCGTGGATCGAGCAAAAGCAGGTCGAAGCCATTGTGATGACGGCCAGCGGTTGCGGCGTAACGGTCAAAGAATACGGTCATTTGCTGCGTCATGATGCGGCCTACGCAGAGAAAGCCACCAAAATTTCAGCGTTGACCAAAGACATCAGTGAAATCCTGCATGCCGAGCTTGAAAATATTGAACAGCTTATTAATAAGCAAACGTCTGGTGCTAAAAAAACTAAACTATCCTTCCATTCTCCCTGCACGCTACAACACGGCCAACAAATTCGCGGCGGCGCAGAAACAATACTGACCACTGCCGGTTTTGAATTAACAACGGTTCCCAATGCCCATCTATGCTGCGGCTCAGCGGGGACTTACTCCATCCTTCAACCAGAACTTTCCGAACAATTACTGAAAAATAAAGTGACTGCTTTGGAATCAGGTCAGCCAGAACAGATTGCTACGGCTAATATTGGTTGTTTGATGCATTTGCAGGGTGGTACGGACTTGACCGTGAAGCACTGGGTTGAGTTGTTGGATGAGCGGTTGGCTTGAAGTGTTTTGACGGGGTATTGTTTAGGGACGCGCTGATTTAACAAGTTCCGTTATTCCCGCGAAGGCGGGAATCCAAGGGCGGATAAGCGAAGCGTCATCCGCCAATAATGTTAGGCCGCGACTGACGGATGGCGCTTTGCTTATCCATTGTCCTACAGTTTTATGTTGTGTTCGCTGGAACGTTCATTGGTTAAAATATTCATGACTCCCACTGCTTTTTTAGCTTGCGATGGTTTATTGCGCAATCACGTAAGTACAGATTGATTAACGTTTGGTATGGAATGCCTGTTTCTTCCGCCAACGATTTAAAATAATCAACAGAATCACAATCCAGGCGCATGGTTACCGGTTGTTTGAGGTATTTAAGATAAGGGTTTTTTCTGCCTTTCATTTTTGAAAAATCGTAGTGTTCTTTCATTGTCTTTCACTCCAATAGACCTGTTGCTCATCTTTGTCTGCCTTTCTTGCAGAAATTATCCTCACGATTGTTTCTTCTTCTTTAAAACAATGGCAAACAATCAGCGTGTTGGATTTAAAGCTGGCACCAAGTAGAATAAAGCGATCCTCGTTTTCTGAATGTTCAGGATCAAAGAACTGGATAGCGTGCTCATCGTAAAATACGCTCTGAGCTTCTTCAAAGGTTATGCCGTGCTTTTTTGTATTTGATTTATCTTTCTTTGTATCCCATTCAAATTTCAGTCTATCCATATGTACAGTGTACTTATGAGAAAATAAATGTCAATATTCCGAATGTAAGCGTATTTATTGGTAATAAAATATCTGGAATTTTGCTCTGCCATTTAAGGTGAGACCCGTTGTTGAGACAGTGGTTTGAGTTGATGTGTTTTGACGGGATGTTGTTAAGGGCGCCTCTAAAAGTTCAGAGTTCGCCCAAATGCAAGGCGCGGAAAAAATTTTGCAGCGCAGCATATGGTTGATATGACAGCAAGGAATTTTTTCGCAACGCAGCAGTTGGGATGAAATCTGGATTTTTAGAAGTGCCCTTTAGAGATGACTCTCATAGTCCATGCTATCACCAAGAATACGGATAATATGCAAAGTACCTTTGTTCACGCGATACATGATTAAGTGACGGTTTATATGATGTTTTCTGTATCCTTTCCGCACGACATCACAGGCTATTCCGATAGCCGGATTTTCAGCAATCAACGAAATAGCATCGCTTAACTGGTCATGGTATTTATCGGCTTGCGCTTCTCCCCAGTTTTCAAATGAATATTGCCAGATGTCGATAATGTCTTGCTCAGCTAAAGCGTGTTTATGAATTCTGAGCATTGGCGCTATTCAGCCCTGCTTTTTGTTTCGCCTTCTTTTTAACAGCCTCCATATCCAGCCGACCGGCATCTCCACTGTTTTTCCCTTCGATGACTGCGGCACGCAGGGCTTGCAACTTTAAATGCTGGTATTCAGTTTCAGAAACAATAACAGCAACAGGCTTGCCGTTTCTGGTAACACTTACTGGGGCTTTTTGTGATTTCATGAGTACCTCACCAAAAACACGTTGCGCATCGGTTGAGCTATATGTATCCATTTGCAAACTCCATGTTAATTAAAATACTCAGGATGAGTAACCTGATCAATCTAGTTCATCTATATGATTTTGACAAGGAAAAATAAAAGCTGTTTCAATGTGGTGGGGTGAGAGAGAATATGTATCAAATAGAATTTCAAATCTTATTCCTTAGCCAATTCTCTTTCTGTTAGCTCAATACTTTCAAGCGTTCCTTCGCTCATGCATAATGCAGGCTGTTAAGGGGAAGGGTTGACATGAGTTGGCAGGAAAAATTAGGGGATTTGGTATTAGGTTTCGGATTAAGTGGCGTAGTGGCCAGTGCGCTCCCTGACCATTGGCAGCGGCGCGCTCGTGAACGGCTGGGCGACTTTAATCCCTACAATGTCATTGCAGGCAATCACGATTTGATGCGTGCTGCACGTTTGGCCTGGGTGCGGGCTGCGTTTGATGTGTTTGATGCTGCAAGTAAAACGATTGATGCGGGTTACAGCGAATTTGACCGGTCAGACACGTTGCGCTTCGAGAAGCTTGCACGTAGCGCTCTGATGAAGACTCGATCAGATGCGCTTGATCGGCGTACTAATCCAGGTGATAGTCCAATCGACCACCATCTTGAAATCATCATACAAGGCACTTCGGAATTTGTCGCGCCCGGTGAGAATCGTGCACTCGGTCAATCGTTAACCCATGACTTTGACAAGACACTGGCAGCACTCACTGGCTGGCCGGTGAATGAAATGCCACCCATCTTTGCACATATTGCACATGCTGGGCTGCCCACGATTGATAAGGGTGCGAATCGTCAATTTAATGAGCTGGTGTTTGCAGCTTTTGCGGAATTGCTAAAGTAATGGAATGGACGCCCACTATCTGAAACGGCATCAATGTGCCAAAGTAGTGATTTTAAACCACTAGAGATCAGAGAGGAGCGTCCGAAATGAAGATTACAACAATAGGTATTGATTTGGCAAAGGAAGTATTTCA
>JAJFJK010000018.1 GCA_021774075.1 Nitrosomonas sp.
ATTATCCAGACACTATGGCAGGCAATTTCATTTGACGGAAAAGAGAACCAGGCGCTTACAGAAGGATCTATTCTAAATGAAGCCAGGGTACATAATATTATGCGTAACTATGTGCCGCAATTAGTAGAGCAAAAAGCCAGAGAAATAGTAAGGCTTGGTGGTACTAAACTAGTCAATGAAAAGCGTAATATTGCAGTTTTGTTTTGTGATATTGTCGGTTTTACAGCCTATGTGGAAAATAATGAAGATGAAGCATCTGTCATTCATACATTAAATTCAATTTTTCGCAGGATTTCCAAATCAGTAAAGGATCATGGCGGCTTAATCGATAAATTTATGGGTGATTGCATTATGGTACTTTTTAAGAACCCACATGATGCAGTAATGGCGGCACTTGAAATGCAAAGTCACTCAATAGATATTAATCAAATGCGTAATAGAGCAGAACAGGATATCTTGCAATTGAGAATTGGAATTGACTGGGGAAAAGTTGTGATTGGCAATGTGGGTACGCCAGAAAGATTGGATTGGACAACTATTGGCGATGTTGTAAATACAGCTTCACGAATAGAAAAAAAATGCCAACCTGGTGCAGTACTAATCAGTCAGAGAATGCGGAATGAGATTGTTGCAAAAGAGCAGGTGGAGTTTCAATGTGGTGATCTGTTTGAGATTAACGTTAAAGGTAAACACGGCGAACTTTTGGTTTGCTACGCTAACTCCTTATAAAATAAAGTGTTATGGTTGACGAAACTCCTAATGTGACGGTTTGCCCCTCTTGCTCTATCCCATCCGTGACTCAGAAAACGAACTCAACAATATTGTGGGAATAAAGCTCCCGACAAGTTAAGATCATTACGGCTTAGTCGTGTCAGAAACAACGTCGCTTCTTATTATCCCCTGAAATAGACCTTTAAGTTGTAAGTCATTCCATTTTTTATTAGAAATTGCCACTAATGGAAAATTTGGCTTTAATGTGATCTATGGTCATTCCGCAACGACCAGTGGGTTTTAAATCATTGCGTTGTATGTCAGGCCTCAACCCAGTCCAGTCCAACACCTCTGTATGAGTGAGGCACCCAACCAGATCGAAATCTTATCAAGTTCGTCTGCTATTTTATGCTCGGTAAAAATTTCATATATACTCATTTGGCTTGAGCGTTTTAAGCGCATTTTGCACCTCCAGTGGTCGAAGGTTCTATTTATAATCAATGGGTTGGCTATAATTATGCCCGTTTCCACTGGAACTTCTACCCTTCCTCACCGAATTATTAAAATAAATTCATGGGGTTACGTTTACGGATGAGAACGAATTAGAAAAACCCAGGCAAATGATATCAGGCTTTTTTTACAAGGCAGGAACTTGCTTAATGAAGATATTCGTGTACATACGTCTTTTTTAAAGAACTTGCGCCATTACCAGGAATAGCGCTTGTGGCAGGGTTAAGAGGAGGTTCTCAATTTAAGTGACGAGCACTAGTGTACCAACCACTTTGTATTGATGGGTTCAGCGAGTCGAGAAGTGCTTGTCCGTAGGGTACGTCTCGCCGGTAATGGCTGGCCCTTTCCAAGAGACGTACCCTACGGACAAGTACTTCTCGGCTCGCCCAAAGGGAATCGACCAGATGATCCAATTCTGCGTTGCGGTCTTTGAAAAGGGCTGACCATTCCCCGCAGACCGTGCCTTGTCTTGGACCATCTGGTCGATTCTGAACCTATCAATACAAAGTGGTTGGTACACTAGTTTTAATAAATAAGGTACTGTGTCTTACTTGAATGAGTATCATTGCGTCGGTGGTTTCGAGTCCTTTATATGTGAGGTAAATTCAGAATGAAAATTGCCATAGTCGGGACGGGTCATGTCGGCTCATCAATAGCTTATGCCATTGTGCTGAAAGGTTTATGTAATCACTTGGTGCTATCGAGCAGAGATATTACCAAAGCACAAGGCGATGCGCTGGATTTACAGCATACCCTGGCGTTCTGCGAACGACCGATGATCATTGAAGGCAGCAGCACTGAAGACATTAAAGACTGCGACATCTTAGTTATCACGTCATCCGTCAGGCTACAAGACAAGGTCACCACCCGTATGGAACTGGCGCCTGCCAATATCAAATTATTCAAACAAATGATCCCAGTCCTGGCGCAAAATAATCCTCAAGCTATTTGTATCATTATCAGCAATCCTGTTGATGTCTTAACTTATCTTACAACCCGCCTCACCGAATTACCCCCTTCCAAAATAATGGGCATCGGCACATTGGTTGACTCTGCCCGCTTCAGAGCCCTGCTTTCCGCTGAAGAAAAAATTCACCCTGACGACCTGCGTGCCTATATTTTGGGGGAACACGGTCCAAACCAGTTTCCGGTTTTCAGCAATGCCTTTGCCGGCAGCGAACAAATCGCCGACATTCCTTCCAACCGCCGTATTTTCCAGGAAGTCAGCCTCGCTGGTTTTGAAGTCTACAAATTAAAAGGTTACACCAATTATGCAATTGCAACAGCCGCCTGCGAAGTGATAAAAACCATTGTATACGATGACCATAGAACCATGCCTATAAGCACTTATTTTTATGAATGGCAAGGTATTGAAGACAACTGCTTCAGCATCCCCGTAGTAGTAGGACGTACCGGTATCATCCGCTACCTGCACCCCGAATTAAACCAACAGGAGAAAACTGCCCTGGAAAAAACAGCGGCGTTAATGAAAGAAAATATTAATAATCTGATTGTTATTGGCGATTCAGATTGAACTTTACATTCACGAGCCATCCTGCTCACCTGATTTCAAATTTAATCCGTCAGTAGTGTATCCGCGTTACCCGAGCCTTCCCATTGATCATGCAAAATTCCTTTACGGTACATTGCACTTAAATCCATCATTAATGCAACACTGCAATGAGATTATTACGCTGAAAACCTTCAATTCTCTTGTGGTGATTGTGAGCATTCTGTCTCAAGAGTGTATGAACTGCTGCAACAGCTAAATCTTGCAATACAATTGATTTTCCCCTGCCGATTTCATGCTTTTTCCAATTGCGTCATCATTTCTAAATGCTATCATAATGGTCAAACATTGGTGGAGCGGCGTGTTTTCATGACTGTACACGATAAACAATTAGCCTTATTCCTGTCTCAATATCCAGAAAACATGAAGTAGAAAATGGCTACGCCCCCTTTTTGCTCCCGGTTACCTCTAATGTGAGGCAACGTTTATGAGGCTTCGGTCACCTTTTCTTTTGAGGCAATGCGAAAGAACGGTTCTCGAACTAAGGGGCCACCGCCTTATGAAAAAACTTTTTTTTGTCATTGCCTGGTGTTTTAGCCAGAGCGCACTTTCAGCAGAAGATGAAATATCTTCTCTGCTGACCATGTCCCTGGCAGAACTGGGACAGGTTCAAGTCAGCACCAGCGCTACGCTCGCGGCCACACCGCTGGACAAGGTGCCGGCCTCGGTGACCCTGATCAGCCGCGAGATGATCGAGAACTCCGGCGCACGCGATCTCTACGAGTTAGTCGATATCCACACACCCGGGTTTCAACGCATGCTCAGTCATACTGCTGGCACGGGCAACGCTGTAGGGCTTCGCGGTTTGATTCACTCCGACAAATTCCTGATCATGGTAAACGGTCAGGTCATGAGCGATCGGACCCAGCCGCTCGCCCGGACCGAACACTCCCTTGCCCTGCTGGGCGATATCAACTATATCGAAGTGGTGCGCGGACCGGGTTCTTCGGTATACGGCCCCGGCGCCATCACTGGTATTATCCATATCCACACCTTCGACAGTACAAGTTTTGAGGGTTTCGAGGCTTCGTTTCGCCAGGGATTCGGTGGGCAATTCAACGCCCTTGATTTAAAATGGGGTCACCGCTTCAACGAAGACACCGGCGTCTTCGTTTATTACGGTATCGACAATTACGATGGCGCCGATGCCAGTGATGCCCCTTACATTAACTCGACCTCTTTTAACAGCGGCTCAGTGAATGTTGTTGCCGGCCAACCCATCGCGGGAATCAGCAATGACCGTGCCGCCTTCCGCGGCATGCTGCGGCACAAACTGCAAATGCAACTGGATGGCGACAAGTACAAAGCCTGGATACGTTATACCAAAGGAGGCGAGCAGTTTGTTTCCCCTTGGTCACAATTGAATAATGCAGGAAGTCTCTTGCCAGAAAAACAGGCATCCGGGTATGAACAAATAACCGGGGCGTTCGAGTATGAAGACAAGCTGATCGGCGAGATGTCTTCCCGCTTTATCGCCAGCTATCAAATCGTCTCTCATGCGTACCAGCGGCCGGACGTCGAGGCACAACAAAACATTCCGGCCTTTGAACATCAACGATCGGACCGCTTTCTTCTCAGGAATGTCAACACCATAGACTTTGACTTCGACGCAAGCTTCGCCTTCGGCTTCGAGTTCGCCCGCAATGAATTCGGCCGCTCGAGTTTCTTCTATCCGGATGCGGATCCCATCGTCCGTTCAAGTCTTGCCGCATTTCCCGATGGGAAGATACGTAAATGGCACACAACGACCACAGCCCTGTTTGGCGAATACACAACACCAGGTCAATGACTTGGTCAATTTCCAGACCGGTTTGCGAGTTGACCATCACCCAAATACCGTGGCGCTCTTTTCCCCCAAGGTCGCGGTGATCCTGACCCCAAATTCAGCTAATACCATCAAGCTGATTTATCAACGTTCCGATCGCCGGCCGAAAGAATATTCTCTCAGGCGCACAGATTTTGAAGGGGACCGCAGCAAAGGCGAGATCGCCAACAATTACGAGATCATAGTTTCCCACATATTCAATGATCGGCTGGCGGCCGACTTTTCCCATTATTTTGTGGACAGCGAGTTCAACGTTGGCTTTCCCGTCGATACCAATCAAGGAGACTATAGGCTCTGGGGGCTGGAGTATGGACTCAAGTACCAAAGTGATGATTGGCTCATCAATCTTTCCCATTCCTATACCAAGTTGATTGACTACAAACTTGCCGATCCGACCAGGGTACACAATACGATCAGCTCCCAACCCTACGGCTTTGGGAATGATTTGAGACACTGGTCCAACCATAATACCAAACTGTACGGGCGTTATACGATTACGCCAAAACTCAGCGCCGACGCCTCGTTGAATATTCTCTGGGGGTACCCCGGGGCACAGGCCTACGTTAATTACAACAACCAGGGGCCGCAAACTACTACTCAGGGATTGTCCGACGGCCGGACCGCTGCCTTCCAGGAATCCATCTTTGCCAACCTGGGGCTGAAATATCAACTAACAGATAAAATGACTATTAGGGCCGATGCCATCAATATCGCCGGCTGGTTCAAAGAGGCTTTAAATAAACGAAACGCTTTCCAATCGAATGCTAGCTACCGCATAGAGGCACCATCGGTGGGCTTTAGCATTAGGTACAAGTTTTTTTAAAACCCTTGTTTCAGGTGATTAGCCTCCGGGAAAAAGAACGAAAAAGGGGTCGAAGCCGTTTAGGGGAGGAAAAAAGGGTGGACTCAAGTTCCAAGTGCAGCGCTTTTAAAAAGCAACCTCCGATTTATTCATAATTTCTTGTTGCCAGCTCCATTCCCAGGCGCCATGCTTTTCGCACGTAACTCAGCCAGCGCTTGTTCGGTTTTGTGGAGATGGCTGAGTCCCATGCCATGTAGAATATGCACTGCCTTGGTGTATTGGATGTTGGTGTAGGTGGTGATTTCCACTCTGTTTCCCCATGGGTCAAGAAAATCCAGAAAAGGGCCGCCTAACAGCGTGACACCCATTTCTTCAAGTGTCCGGCGCACCAGTTCTTTATCGTCAACAGCGATTCCAAAGTGCCGTTTTTCGTCAGGCTTCCTATCACTGTTTTTTGTGAAATTGATAAATTGGTCTCCGAAATAGATAAAGGCTTGCGTGTCATTCTTATCCTCAACATCGAAGTGCAGGAAACGACCATAAAACGCCAATGCCTCATCAATATTCCCAACTTCAAGTGCGACGTGGTTTATCCCGACAGCAACTGCTTTGGGTGACTCAGTCTTGTTAGTCATAGTAAATTCCTTATTATTCTGAAAAACACGGTTGAATGGTATTTAGAGTGGCTGGTGTTTGTTTTTGTCAAGGTGCAATGAGGCATAATAGCGTGCTATTGCCACGAGTTGCAACGCCAGCAGAAGCAAAGCTGGGATTTATAAGTAAGGAATATTTTGTTTTGGTAGAATTCGTTTCTTTCCTTAATTCAACTTTCTTTAACTCATGGGTCGCTCTGAAAACGATCAATTTTGAGGTATGATTATCCAATTCTGCTAACCAATATACACCAATGAAGATTACTTATATTTGTTTGTTTACTGGACTAATTATTGCCATTTCAGCTTGTAGTAGCGGATCGCTTAAACGAACGGGTTATGAAACGCTACAGAATATGGACGAGATGCAATGTCAAAAGGAACTATCATCGGAATGTCAGAAACGCGAAAGCTATGACGCCTACCAAAGAAAGCTGGAACATGAGAACGCACAGTAAAGGGCGGGACGTAATGATCCATTCCCTATCATTCGCCTGTCACTCGCCCGTTAAAAAGAATCTGTTCAACTAAATCTCATCAGAGTGAATCACCATCATTTTTTCAATTTGCATGTCTTTAAATGTATGCGGGATTCCACCGACGCCGAGACCTGATTGGCGCAAGCCCGCAAACGGCATCCAGTCTACGCGGAAAGCGGTATGTTCATTAACCATTACTGCTGATGCGTTCAGCTGGCTGTAGGCTTTCATTGCTGCATCTATATTCTTGGTAAAAACACTTGCCTGAAAAGCAAAAGGCAGCGCATTAGCGCGTTTGATTGCCTCATCCATATTGTTATAGGGATAAACGCAGACAACCGGGCCAAATATTTCCTGCTGGCTGACTTTGCAATGATCCGGTGGATCAAACAACACCGTAGGCTGGAAAGTTGTTTCTGATAGCCTGTTGCCGCCCGATTTTACCTGCACGCCTGAATTTCCCGCTTCATTGACCCAGGCTTCAACACGATCAACTTCACCCGGGCGGATCAATGGCCCTACATCGGTGGCTTCCAGGGTGGGGTCACCGATACACAATTGATCCGCTGCCGCAGCGAGTTGGTTTGCTAATGTTTCAGCAATTGATGCATGCACAAAAACACGCTGCACCGAAACACACACTTGCCCGGCATGATAAAAACCGCCTTTAATCAACTTGGGCAGGGCTGCTTCCAGATCCGCATCTTCAGTAACAATAACCGGCGCAGCGCCCCCATGTTCCAAGGCACAGCGTGTGCCAGGCGCCAATTTGGATCGCAACATCCAGCCGACTCTTGCGCTGCCAATAAAACTAAAAAAACTAACTAACGGTGATGTCACCAGATGTGTCGCCACCGCAGTATCCTTCGTCATCAAACACTGACACCAACCACTGGGCAAACCGGCTTGATACAGCAACTGCACAAAACGATAGCAGGATAGGGGCGTGTCTTCCGCAGGCTTAACAATCACCGGACAACCCGCCGCAATGGCAGGTGCCACCTGATGAATGATTAAGTTCAGCGGATGATTGAACGCGCTGACTGCCACCACAACGCCAATTGGCTCATGACGCGTGAATGCCAGCTTGTTGGCAGATGCTGCATTCAGATTCATCGGTATCTCTGTGCCCGCGGTTGTTTTGAGCGTTTCAATACACACATGCAAACCTTCAATCGCTCTGGCCACTTCAATACGCGAATCAATGAGTGGCTTGCCGCCTTCTCTGGCAGCTTCCAAGGCCAATGATTCAGCGCTTTCGGACACTAATTCTGCGGTTTTTCTTAAAATTTCCAGTCGTTTATCCGCCGCAAGCCAGTTGGCTTGATCATTAAACAATGATTGCGCATTAGTTAACGCAAGGTCGACCATTTCTTCATCAGCAGTTGCTACAGTACCGATTAGCTGACGATCATAAGGTGCATAGACCGATAGCGTACCAGCTGCCGCTTCTACTCCAGGGATGATCAAATCAAAATGCTGTGTCATGACAACTAAACTCCTTCATTATTTTTCAACCAATCAGGCAAATGATTGGCTAAGCGTTTTGGTCTCTTTATTCAGAATCCTGTCATTATCGGAGTAATCTACCGCGACTTCGATCACATGCACGCCGGGCGTAGAGAAACAGGTTGCCATCAATGGCACCAACTCATCACTGGCGGCGATTCGATAACCATATGCGCCATAGCTTTCGGCGTATTTAACGAAATCAGGATTACCGTAATCCAGCCCGAAATCTGTGAATCCCATATTGGCTTGCTTCCATTTGATCATGCCATAAGCATTGTCACGCAAAATAATCGTCACCATATTCAACTTGAGGCGTACCGCCGTTTCAAGCTCCTGTGAATTCATCATGAAGCCACCGTCGCCACAAATCGCAACCACTTTCTTATGCGGATAAATCAGGCTGGCAGCCATTGCTGAGGGCAGGCCCGCCCCCATGGTTGCCAATGCATTGTCCAGTAAGACAGTATTGGGTTGATAGGCTTTGTAATTGCGTGCAAACCAGATTTTATATACGCCGTTATCCAGTGCGATAATGCCATCGGCGGGTACGGCTTTACGAATGTCTGCGACCAAACGCTGTGGATACATTGGGAAACGCGGGTCATCAATGCCTTCTTGCAAATGCTCTTCAAGTTTCTGCCTTACCGATAGAAAATAAGAAAAATCCCAGCTTTCCTGAGGTGTTATGTGCTCACATAATTGCCAGATACTATTGGCAATATCACCAATCACGCCCTGTTGCGGATAATAAACCGGATCAATCGGTGCCGTAACATAGTTAACATGAATCACTTTGAAGCGATCATCTTCCATGAAGAATGGCGGTTTTTCCACCACGTCATGCCCCACATTAATGATTAAATCAGCATGCTCAATGGCGCGATGCAGAAAATCATGATCAGATAATGCCGCAGTGCCTAAAAAAAGCGGATTTCTCTCATCAATCACGCCTTTTCCCATTTGTGTCGAAAAGAACGGGATGCCTGTTTTCTCAACAAATGACTGCAACATATTACAGGTGGTTTTTCTGTTGGCGCCTGCGCCAATCAGCAATAATGGTCGTGTGGCGGCTTCAATCATTTGGATAGCCGCACTAATTGCCTTATCTTCGGCAATGGGACGACGAAACGAGCTTTTCTTGATAACCGGCATATCGCTATGATCCGATGCAATATCTTCCGGTAATTCAAGATGCGTTGCCCCGGGACGCTCATCCTCGGCCACACGGAAACTTTCTCTAACATGTGCCGGAATACTATCTGCCCCTTGTATCTGGTGTGTGTATTTGGTCAGCAGGCGCATCATATCAACCACATCAACGATTTGGAAGCGACCTTGTTTACTGCTCTTGATTGGTTTTTGCCCCGTGATCATCATCATAGGCATGGCGCCGAGCTGCGCATAAGCCGCAGCCGTAACAAGGTTGGTCGCGCCGGGTCCCAAGGTTGCCATGGATACGCCGGTCTTGCCGGTTAAGCGGCCATAAGTTGCTGCCATAAATCCGGCAGCCTGTTCATGCCTTGTTAGAATAAGCTGAATTGACGAGTCTCTGAGTGAGTTCAGTAAATCGAGGTTTTCTTCACCCGGAATACCAAAAATATATTCCACCTCTTCCGCTTCCAATGCTTTTACAAAAATATCAGATGCTTTCATTGCTATTCCTTATAGGATTGACGCATAAATTAACCGGTAGTTTCTTTTTAAATAGTGGCCAGTCCCTTGTCGTGATAGGCAATACAATGCTTTGGCAGGAAACTGTCGGTTGATGCTTCTTGAACATCCCGTTCTAGGTATTCTGGATAGGGTTCGGATAACAAACATCCTGGCGTGAGATAGGGAAACAACTCATCGTATCGTTTAATACATGTCTGGTCTACGCGCCTGTATACATGGGTTCGATTGATTTGTGAGGTGTTGCTTAGACCTGCTGCGGAGATAATTTGCATGAATGCCTGCACCGTTTCCTCGTGAAAATTTGCCACACGTTGCGATTTGTCAGCTACCACGAGTCCTTTGATCAGGTTTTCATCCTGCGTCGCCACACCGGTAGGACATTCATTGGTATTGCAAATCAGGGATTGCACACAGCCTAGCGCCATCATCATGCCGCGTGCGCTATAACAAAGATCCGCGCCTATGCTGAGCAGCCGGGCAATATGAAAACCGGAGAATACTTTTCCGACGGCGATGACTTTGATTTCTTTTTTCAGATCAAAGCCCGTTAAAACATCACAAACCAGCCGTAAACCATCTCGTAGCGGCATACCAACAGAGTTGCTGAATTCAAGCGGCGCTGCGCCGGTGCCGCCTTCTGCACCATCAACCGTTATAAAATCCGGGCGGATGCCGGTCTTAACCATTGCCTTACACAGCGCGATAAATTCACTAGGTTTTCCCACGCAGAGTTTAAAACCAATGGGCTTGCCACCCGACAAATCGCGTAATTTCTGGATAAAATGCATCATCTCAACAGGTGTTGAGAAGGCGCTGTGTGCCGGTGGTGAGTCAACTGTTGTGTGGGGTTTTACACCACGAATGCTGGCAATTGTCAGGGTGTTCTTTGCCGCCGGCAAAATACCGCCATGGCCTGGTTTGGCACCCTGAGACAGTTTGATTTCAACCATTTTAATATTTTTGTCTGCGACGGTTTTTGTGAAAGTCTCCTCACAAAACAACCCTGCTTCCGTTCGACAACCAAAATAACCGGTGCCAACCTGCCAAATCAAATCCCCGTTATTTTCCAGATGATAGGGGCTGACACTGCCTTCCCCGGTATTATGCGCAAAACCACCCATTTTTGCGCCCTTATTCAGTGCGCGAACCGCATTATTGCTTAACGCACCAAAGCTCATGGCTGAAATATTCAGCACGCTGGCACTATAAGGTTTATGGCACGCGGAACCACCAATTAACACCCTGGCTTTTGCGTCTTCATCTTTTAAATGAAAAGCCGCCATTGAATGGGCAAACCATTCATATCCTTGACGATACACATCAACTTTGGTGCCATAAGGATTGGTGTCCAGACATCGCTTGGCGCGTTGATACACAACTGATCGGAACATGCGGTTAACCGGTGCACCATCAATATCCGATTCAATAAAATATTGCCTCACAAATGGGCGAACAAACTCCATAAACCAGCGCCCACGCCCGATCAGCGGGAAATTGCGCCTGAGTGAGTGCTTGGTTTGCAACATATCATAGAAACCAATGGCTACCAGCGGCGCAGCAATCAATAGTAAAAACCATATTTTTTCTTGCCACAAGCCGAGCACAATGATTATTAACAGACTAAGTATAGATACAAATACAAATGTGCTTCTCATTGAGATCCTTTTTGTAGTTTTTTTGAATGATAGGTAATATCAGCAGGGTGTGCATGATGATCATACGGACTGGCTGCATCGTAGTCAAAAACAGCATTTTGGGTAATTGAAAAAATAGCTATACTGCTTTTAATTGCTATCTTTATGCCAATATCAAACAATCGAGTTTTAACAATGAATGTTTAGTCGAGCGTAACAGTGTTTCCTTACAGCTTGATTTCATCACATTATAAAAGGATTGGTAATGAGGTTATTTTTTGTGGTTTTTATGTTAACGGGCCTGCTTGGATGTGAGGGCCTTATAAAGGCTAATCAACGTTCATTCATTGACGTCAAGCTGATCGGTGTGTGGGAAGGAGAGTATATAGAAAAGACGGGTACCATAAGAAAATGGATGCAGATCAGAAAAGCCGACGGTAGCTATCAGATTGATTTCAGTTTTAAAGAAGTGGACGGTAGCGTTAATCATTTTTCCGAATCAGGGAAATGGTGGATCCAGGATGGCTTATTTCATGAACTTACGCCATCCTGGATGAAGGAGGCGGACATCTATCAATATGATTTTAAGAAAAAAGATTGTGTGAGTTTTACATTTGTCAGTGGTAATGAATCCACTGAAGATATCGGTGATTATGAGTTTACCGAGTGTCTTGCAAAGGATGCGCCGCTAGTAAGAATATTAGATGAAAACGGTTTGGTGATTAGTAGGCTGTCAAGTTGATATTTATGGATTCACAATCAATAAATATCTGAAGATTACAATGATTTCTCTTTTTGTCAGATATCTGGATGACCGCTTGTCATTACCTGCAGTTTAAATTTTAGCCTGAATAGCTTCATCTCATTATCAATGCAATTCAGCGTTAATCGGTATCTTTTAGTACGAATTTTGTCCAGCATTTGTGATTTTGGTTAAAGGTTGAACAGGCGCAAACCTCCCTTTCTGTATCAAGGAAGAAGCAAAGAAACCCATGCTATTCTTTTTTCGGTACCTAATAGATTGAAATTGCTTGGAGATAATTTTGTATGAATGAACATGCCGAAGTACAAGAGTTTTGTGCATTGTTGCGAGCTAAAGTACCGATTATCCTTGTTGAATCCCATGAAGAGCCACGCATCCTTAAGTTGCTGTCACAGGCGTGTAATTTAGAGAATCAATTGATGATGCGCTGGAGTGTCGTTGATGGGTTGGGACGTGTGTTCGGCACAGGTAGCGGCATTGTGCGCGAGGAACAGGGTGGCATGACTCTGGATGGCAAGGGTAGTGGTGTTTATCAGACAAATGATTTGTTTGATTGTCTCAGGCATATTGATAAGACCAAGCAGAATGGTGTGTATGTGCTGTGCGATGCTCACCCGGGCTTTAAGGACGCCATTGCCGTGCGACTCATACGTGAGATTGGGATGGATCATGCGAAATGTGAGCGTACATTGGTGTTTATCAGTCCATCGCTTGAAGATGTACCTACCGAACTATTGCGACTTGCAGACCACTTTAAACCGCGACTGCCAACGCGTGATGATATTAAGGCAATTGTTGCCAAAGAGGCGCAGTTATATCGATCACAAAGTGGTGATAAGGTACGTGGCGATCGCGCCACTGTCGATCTATTGATGATTCATTTGTTAGGTCTCGAGTTTGAAGATGTGCGTCGTTTAGTGCGCCAAGCGTTACGTACCGATGGAGAACTCAACAAGGATGACATCCGCCGTGTGCTGGCGATCAAACATAAAGCGCTTGGTGGAACTGGCATTCTAGGTTTTGAGCAGTCAGAAATGAAATTTGATGCCGTCGGTGGTCTCACCCGTATGAAACAATGGGTTTCACTACGTCATGGGCCATTTCTCGATATTAATACGTCATCTATGGATCGGCCTAAGGGAATGCTGTTGCTGGGTGTAATGGGTGGTGGTAAAAGTCTTGCGGCGCGTGCAATCGCAGGTGAATGGGGTGTGCCGTTGATGCGTCTTGATTTTGGTGCTGTTTATAACAAGTTTCATGGTGAAAGTGAACGTAATTTACGTACGGCGCTTACCGCTGCAGAGGGAATGGCGCCTTGCGTGCTTTGGATTGATGAGCTGGAAAAGGGAATCGGTACTGGTACTGGCGAGCATGACAGTGGTGTATCGCATCGCGTGCTGGGTACGTTCTTAACATGGTTGTCAGAGCGTAGTGCTGCCGCGAAACCAGTGTTTATTGTGGCGACCGCGAACGATATTTCGACATTACCACCTGAGTTGATTCGCAAAGGACGCTTCGATGAAATATTTTTTGTCGATTTTCCGAATAGCGTGGCACGCGAGCAGATCTTTTCTATCCACTTGAAGAAACGTGGTTTTGATTCAAACGGTTTTGACCTGTCAGCTTTTGCTGCAAATTCCAACAGTTTTTCTGGTGCCGAGATCGAGCAAGCTGTAATCTCTGCAATCTTTGAAGCGCGTGCACATAATACAGCACTGTCCTCAGCTAACATCCTGCACGAACTGGAGCGCACACGCCCGTTGTCAGTTGTTATGGCTGAACGTGTTGGCGCATTACGTGCGTGGGCGCATGATCGTGCTGTGCTAGCTGACGAAAAAGAAGCGTAAATATCCTATGCGATAAAGTTTGTTGTGGTTTTTGTTGTTGGCAGTCGCAATATACTTTATTAACGCATTTTCGCAGCAGCGTAGGTTGTTTCCTTGTCAAAGTCATCCCAAATAAGGTTTGGTTGGACGATAGGGGTGGTAGGCACCATGAATGTTGCAATGTCAATGGCGCCGCTAACAGAACGCCCAATGGTATGCACCAGGCCAATAAAGAAACCAGCGGTTAGTCCATAAGATGCACCATTTTTATGGCCGGTAACAATCATGGTTTTAGGTATTTCAACCACACCAGTAACCGCATTAGCAATGCCGATTCCTAATTTTTCACCAACTTTTGAAGGATAATCCTGTGCAAACGCGGCATTGGTTGATAGTGAAAATATTAATAGTACAAACAGTATTTGGATTGTTTTTTTCATGAGAGCCCTTTTGATTTAAGTCTGGTTATTTAACCGTAACGATTGTTGAATAGCAATACTCTGTCAGATTAATTGCTGTGAATCTTGACAATATCTGTTATTAACAGTGGTTCTCTCAGTTATACTATTTTTTTGTTAAATATCAAGTTGAAGGAGTGCTAGTTTATGAATCATGCTTCGCTGCCCGAATTATCACTCCTTGAAACACGTGTACTGGGCGTGTTGTCAGAAAAACAAAAAACAGTTCCTGATACCTATCCGTTAACACTCAATGCTCTGGTTGCAGGTTGTAACCAGAAATCCAGCCGTGATCCGGTGATTGATGCCACGCAAAGCGAGATTCAAGAGGTGCTTGATAACTTGAAATTTCTGTCTCTGGTTATTGAATCCAGTGGTGGGCGGACAGTGCGATATGCGCATAATATTGAACGTGTGTTACAAATTCCAATGCAGTCAGCAGCGCTGATAACTATCTTGATGTTGCGTGGCCCACAAACTGTTGGTGAACTACGTATCAATAGTGAAAGATTGCATAAGTTTGCTGATATTTCGTCAGTTGAAAGTTTTTTAATTGAATTATCAGAACGTTCAGCGGGAAGTTTGGTGAAAGAATTGCCGCGTCAGCCCGGTGCGCGCGAAAATCGCTGGGTGCATTTGTTATCTGGCGAACCAGAAATCGCAGCAACTAACATCGTGGTTCATTCTGAGCAGGCTAATGATGCCAGTGAAGTTGACGAGCTAAAAGCCAGGGTTGCGGCGCTTGATGCTGAGGTGCGTTCATTACGCAAGACAGTAACGAATGTCTGTCAGCAACTGGGTATTGTTGACAATGACTTATGAGAAAGAGATTAATTGACGGATTAACCGCTGTTACTTGTTAATAAAGTAACAGCGGTTAAAACAGCATTACAATTGATTAGCCTGGATCTTGCCGCAGAATTCGCATAATCCTTGCGACTTCTTGCTCGACCTGATGTGCCGGGTAGTTCTGATTTTGCAGCTCTGTCCGAAGTCTGAAAGCCATTTCCAGAATAAGTAATTCTATTGTGTTTCTATTCCCTTCTTGTAGTGCGTCCTGATACTCTGATTGAAAACGATTGACGGCAATCATCAAGGCGCTTTCGTCATCAACATTGGAAAAAAGCGCTTCCAATTCATATTTTAAGTTGCTGGAGACAGCAATCTGCGTTGGTGCCATTTCCGGTTCAGGTTCGGGTGGGAAAAGTATTTGCATGTATACAGACAGCATAATAAGTACAATGCCGGATGACACAGTGGTCATCACAAAACGCATCAGTGGGTATTCTTTCCCCCGCATCTTTACGATCTTGATTTGTTTGAATCCCAGCTTGATAAGGAAATATATTCCTACAAAAAAGGAAATGGCACCAACCGCCATTATAATTGGAACTATCGAATGCACAGTGTTTACTCCTAATATCTTTAACGTCTAGTTGCAGCTTGTATAAGGCTAAATAGTCAGCGCTTACCCTGAAATTAGTAACTATTGATGAATCACCAATCTTAATCAACGCGTATTTTAGCTTAAATTGATATTAAGTTATTACCTGTTTGGGCATAAGGTTAAATTATCGATATGTCCTGAGTGCGCTATTTTGCTGAGACAATGGAATTCTTCCTGTGATCCAGATGATTATACTTTTCTCAGGGGCGCTTCTAAAAATTCAGAGTTCGCCCAAATGCAAGGCGCAGAAAAAATTTTGCAGCGCAGCATATATTTGATATGTAAGCAATAAATTTTTTCTGTACACAGCAGTTGCGATGAAATCCGGATTTTTAGAAGTACCCTAAAATATAACGAACTGGTGCAATATTCAGGTTAGTTCGAAGCGTCAGCATTGATTGTCTCTCATTAGAAACAATAAAAACATATATAAAGCATGGCATTAACAAACACCATTCGCTTTACATCAATAATTAACAACAATTTAACCATGTGCTTTCAAAGTAGATAAGCGCAACCTCATGATTCTGAATCAATAATATTTCTGGCACAAATATTGCTTACAGCAAGTTATCGGACTTAAGTAATCGCAGCAGACTAGCCTTAAGTCGAAATGTTGGATTTTAAAAAAGTAGTAAAGTAGTAAATAAGGAATTCCCCTATTTACTCTTACAATCGTATTTATTATGCTGCGATAAATTTTTTCGATAATTTAGAAAGAAAAGTGTGTGTTGACTATATCAACTGAGTTTTTCAAGTATCTATGTTGATAAGAATTCCGCTTTAACAAAATTAATTGGGAATGTATATTAATGCTAAAAAATACAAAATCAACAAATCATGTGAAACTAGGTAGACCGCTGGAATATGATCCAGAAGAAGCAGTTGAAATTGCAACAAGTTTATTTTGGAGTCAAGGGTATGAGGCCACTACTTTAAATGATCTGCTTAACGCAACAAAAATTTCCAAAAGCAGTTTTTATTATGCCTTTGGTAGTAAATATGAGTTGTTCCAACACTGCCAGGAGCGCTTTTGTCATCGGCAAATGTCACATATGCTGGCTAAGTTGGAGCAAGCATCCACCGGGCGTGTTTTCATTGAAAGCTTTTTGAATGATATGGTAAAAACAGCGCATTTAACAGAGGAGCGAAACGGTTCTTGCTCAATGAATGTGACCAATGAATTCGCTGACCAAAATGTAGAGATGTCCAGAGTTTCTTTAACGGCTACCATGCATATGGTTAAAGTGTTACAAAATGCTATAGAAAGAGGGCAGGAAGAAGGTGTTATTCCTGTACACAAGGATTCCGATACGCTGGCTTTATTTCTGATGAGTAATGTCACAGGTATAAGCATCTTGGTTCAGGCCAAGGCAAATCCCGTAAAAATTGAAGAAGCCATTGCTGTTTCACTCGCTTCACTCGATTGAACCTAAAACCTAGTACTCCTTCAACTTGATAATTACGGATTCAGAGTTGCCCAGATGATTCAAGACAAGGCGTGGTCTGCAGCGAATGGTTAGCCATTTTTAAAGACCGCAACGCAGTATTAGATCATCTGGGCAATTCCCTTTGTTTTGCTGCGTTACAATTCGACGTAATAACTTGTTATTACGTCTTACTGCACCTGGGCCAGAAATAAACAACAATGCATGCTAAGATTTTAGGATTATAATCTTATCGAATAATTTTCCTTATTTTGCATAAAGGCTATTCGATGTTTATGCCATGCTTGTTAAAAAAGAATACCGGGTTGATGCCGATCGGCGTATTGTTTATTCTAATTATCACAATGTCTACTGTCTGTTCGATGCCATTGAGAGCACCGGACAGCCTGTCCAAAACGCACCAAAACGCGCCCTATAACAAACCCTACACCGTTCAGGGAAAGACTTATCATCCCATGCGTACTGCTGTGGGTTATAAGGCAGTGGGTGTTGCCTCATGGTATGGGGCGGAAGCCGGTAATTTAACCGCCATGGGTGCGCGTTTTCAGGCACAGGGATTGACTGCAGCGCACAAAACACTGCCTTTGCCGAGCAAAGTCCGGGTCACCAATTTGCGTAATGGCCGTTCCGTTGATGTGATCGTGAATGATCGCGGGCCTTTCAAGAGCAACAGATTGATCGATTTGTCGCATGGCGCGGCAAAAAAGATTGGCCTGGATAAACAAGGCTTGTCTAAAGTCAGAGTAGTTTACCTGGGCAGATGAATAAATCCCCGCCTGACTTGATGGTCATGTTGCGTGAATTGATCGCCACACCTTCGATGAGCAGCGTCAGCCCGTCATTTGACACCAGCAATCGCGCGGTGATTGATCTGCTGGCCGGATGGTTTGACTCGCTCGGTTTCACGGTGGAAATTTTGCCACTGCCCACACAGCCGCATAAAGCCAATCTGCTGGCCACGCTCGGCCCTGCTGAAAGTCAGCACCAGGGATTGATGCTGGCCGGGCATACCGACACCGTTCCGTACGATGAAAATTTTTGGCATCACAACCCATTCCAATTGACCGAGCAGGACAATCGTTTGTATGGATTGGGCACAACCGATATGAAAGGGTTTTTTGCCTTGGTCATCGAAGCGGTCAGGCAATTTGATGCAGCAAAATTCAAACAACCCCTGGTGGTGCTGGCCACAGCCGATGAAGAAAGCTCAATGGATGGCGCACGCATGCTGCTGCAAAGAAAATGCCCGCCGGTGCGTTATGCGGTCATTGGTGAACCGACAGGCCTCAAACCGGTGAATGCGCATAAAGGCATTATCATGAACAGCATACGGCTGACCGGGCATGGCGGGCATTCGAGCAATCCCGCGCTGGGCCTGAATGCAATGGAGTACATGCACCAAGTGCTGGGTGAATTGCTCGACTGGCGGGCGGATCTGCAACGTCGTTATCAAGATAAGCAGTTTGCTGTGCCGGTACCCACGCTGAACCTCGGCCATATCCACGGTGGCGACAATCCGAACCGCATTTGCGAGCAATGCGAAGTACATTTCGACCTACGCATGTTACCGGGAATGGAAATCAAATCATTACATGACGAACTGCATGCACGCTTGGGCAACATCCTCGACGGCACAGGCATCCGTTGGGAATTCCAACCGCTGATAAACGGCACGCCACCCATGCATACACATGCTGACTCCCCCATTGTAAAAAGTTGCGAGTACCACACGCACGCCGCTGCGCACGCGGTCGCTTTTTGCACCGAAGGCCCATTCCTGACAGAACTCGGTATAGACACCGTAATCCTCGGCCCCGGCAACATTGCACAGGCACATCAACCCGACGAATTCCTGGAACTATCGAGCATCCAGCCCTGTGTAGATGTTTTGTCTGAATTGATTGCTGAATATTGTTTGTAGTGATGATTCCTTATTGCATGACCCACTTTGGGAAACCCATCATTGAATCCAACATTTGTAGTATTTTTGTACCATCTATGTCAAAATTATTATCTAAGGCACTTGTCAATAAGAAAACATATTTCAAATATTGAAAATTTATTTATTTTTACACTGTGTTCCTACACAATCGTGCTAAAGATATTACAAACACATGCAAGTCAAAACACATATCAAGTTCACAGATTTCATGAATCGTCATCTATATGACAAGTTAAATCATGCATAGTAAATGCGCTAAATGTGGCAGTGAGAATCTTCACAGATCCCGTATTCGCAAGAGAGAGCGAACGCTATCAATGATGCTTCTCAGGCCATTGCGTTGCCATGAATGTAGAGTACGTTATTGGGTGCCACACATCCAAGCCTATCTTTTAACAGGCACCGCAACTTTTTGTGGCTTGCTATTAGCGTACTTTGTTTTTATGAACCTTTTAATGCCTGATCAAAAAATTGCTCGATTAGAGCAATCGGATACGTGGAAGGGAGAAGCAATAATTAATACAGCCACAAAACAGCATAACGACTCTCAACTTGCCTTTACCCCAAAGCGTGCTGTTAGTGTCATGCTGCCAACAGAAACAGAAATAACCGCAGAAACCAAAACAGACACTCAGCTAACAGAAATACATACAGATGAACGCCACTTTACAGTGCAACTGTACTATAAAAAAGCACGAAAAGGAGACGTAAACGCGCAATACCAATTGGGATTATTGTATTTAAACGGTCACGGTACCCTGCAAGACTTTGAGGAAGCTGCCAAATGGTTTGAATTAGCTGCTGAAAAAAACCATAAGCAGGCTCAGTATCAACTGGGGCTTATTTATAAAACCGGGTTTGGTGTTGATATTGACCCGGAAAAGAGCTACATGTGGTTTAATCTTGCTGCCGCAGCCGGGGTAGATAAAGCCGTATTGGCGCGAAATGAAATTATGCGGTCACTAAGTCCTGAGCAACTTAAACAGGCACAAAAAGCTGCCCGCGAGTGGCTTCTTAAGCTAAGCAGAGAAACCACTACAGATAGTGACTAAATTTCCCCTGAAAACACATTCTTGGCGTCGCTATTAGCCTGTCATGTCTATTGCATAAACAAAATCTACCGAAAAAATAGCATAGAAACTATTACTCTTTCAACTTGATATTGACGGGCTCAGAGTTGCCCAGATGATTCAAGACAAGGCGTGGTCTGCAGCGAATGGTCAGCTATTTTCAAAGACCGCAACACCGTATTGGATCATCTGGACAACTCCCTTCGGGCGACCCGGGAAGCACTTGCCCGCGGTGTTACGCCCCTTGAAAAGGACTAGCCATTTCCTGCGGGGCGTGCCTAGCGGTCAACCACTTCCCGGGTCGCTGAACCCATCAATATCAAGTTGAAAGAGTAATATAGTCATTAAATCGCAAATCAACTTACATCCCGCCATTTCCAGCGTAACAATACACGCAATTTCCTAAACGCCTCGGCATCTATAGCATCCGGGAAAATCACAACACTGCGCGTAAAAAAATTCTTTTTGGGTTTTAAATTAAGCACCGTCAAATAAGGCGCAACAAACGTGCTGCCTTGTATGGCACAAACTATTGACCCATCGGATTGAGTTGTCAATGTGCATTGCATTTCATCAGATACTTCAAACGCTACCACTGCATTTTTTGCACTGAGCAAGGCATCTTTTCTTAAATAATAGATGAGGCTGATTACCACTAACGCTACGCCCGTCAATTTAATAGCAATAGATAACGCCAACGGCCATAATGCGCTGGCTGCTACAAAGTGCGCCAGGCTAAGTATTATAGTAAGTCGCCGTGAAGGTTTGAGATTGACAGTCAGGAGTGCCATTTTATTAGAATAATGTGTGGACATTCTAGCACTCCGTTAATGTGATAATTACGGATTCAATCCATCTTTCTTCTTTCGACAATACTCACTTGTTTTCATTGACTTGACACAAAGAGCATCAGAAAGCAATGTACGTGTATTGAAATCAACAGGAGTACACTGCATAAAACAATAACTCGCAAAAACGTATACCCAGTTTAAAAATGATGCTTGTTTTCCTATACTCACTAATTTCGTTAAACTATACAAAACGCTATTTAATTTAACATAAATTCGTAGCTACACAAATCAAGTGATAGATGACAAAGTAAACGCCATTATTCGCAGTCTCTCGGAAGGTCGAAATAAAAATTTCTTCCCTACAATTGTAAAAGCAATGTGCCGTGCTATTGATGCGAACTATGTATTTATCGCACAAATTGATGACAAAAATACAGCCAATACAATTGCCATATCTGCAAATGGGAAACCCACAGAAAACATTAGCTATTCCCTGGAGCATACCCCCTGTGCAGAAGTGAATCAGAATAAGACTTGCATCTACAATAATAATGTTCAATCGGCTTACCCCAATGATTTACTATTAATCGATATGGGTATCCGTAGCTACATTGGCATTCCACTATTTGATAGCAAGCAGGGAAATATCGGCATTGTGGTGGCGCTGTATGAAAATGTTATTGAAGACGTGAATGCGGTGGAATCGATATTCATGTTGTTTTCTGGCTTAATGGGTGGTGAGCTTGAGCGGCGTGATTATGTTAATCAGCTGGGCCTGTCCGCAAAGGTGATCAATGGAATAAGTGAAGGCGTCCTGATTTGTGATACCAAAGGCAAAATAATTTCGGTAAACCCATCTTTTGAAAAAATTACTGGCTATAGTGAAGATGAAGTTTTAGGGAAAAATCCCAACCTGCTTAGTTCAGGCAAACATAGTCCAGCATTTTATCAAGCATTGTGGACAGATGTTAAAGAGAAAGGTTGGTGGCGTGGCGAAATTTTGAATCGCAGAAAGAACGGTGAAATTTACCCGGAATGGCTGACTATTGACACACTCCGAAACAAACATGGAGAGATCACTCACTATGTTGGTTTTTTTTCCGACGTCACTGAAAGAAAGGCAGCTGAAGAGCAAATTCATTTTCAAGCAAATTTTGATAGTTTAACGCACTTAGCAAACCGTAAGAAATTTCTTGATTTCTGTCGCCAAAGCGCTCGTCAAGCCACGCGCAACAAGAGCAGATTCGCGATTTTCTTTATCGATTTAGATATTTTTAAAGCCATCAATGACGGTTTCGGTCATAGAGTTGGCGACAGACTTTTGATTGAAGTTGCACAACGAATAAAACTCACGCTACGAGAAAATGATTTGGCAGCACGGCATAGTGGAGACGAGTTCACCTTGTTAATTAGCGATATTCACAAACAACAAGACGCCATAATAGTCGCTGAAAAATTAAAAGGCTTACTGCAAAAACCCATATTTGTGGATGAACAACAAATCAATATCACGGCCAGCTTTGGCATCGCTATTTATCCAAATGACGGTGAGGACACTGACACATTACTGAATCATGCAGATCAAGCCATGTATCAAGCTAAATCTCAGGGGCGAAACCGCTATGTATTCTTCACCAAAGAACTGG
>JAJFJK010000171.1 GCA_021774075.1 Nitrosomonas sp.
GTTTCGTCATTCCCGCGTGCTTCTGGCGGGAATCCAGACTGGCAATGGATTCCCGCTAAGAACATGCGGGAATGACGGATTAAGTGAGTTGCTTATGTAGCACATAGTCGTCCAAAAGTTATTAATATTTCCAATGGCATAACCCTGTAATAATCAGCGAGTTTTGTTAAAATATTTATGATCGCGTACTTATGATTATTGGTATACCTCGTCGGTCCTACGGTTACATACCTTACAAAATCGCCTATCTGCCGCTGTGGAAATCAAAGATGGAAGGGACTTCATTCACCGCGCATTGAAGAACTGGCCTCCGTTCACAGTCAGAAACCGTCCATCTAAAAATGAAACATCAGGTGCGAGTGACACAATAATCTCTGTGTCCTCCTCGTTCTCCGTGTTCCAAATCAGCAGATTCAAACATCAGGGAATCAACCTTAAGAACGCAACAACTATTCCACCCAACTTTTTTAGCCTAAAAGGTTTACTCTCCCGCATGAAATCGACATAATTGCAGCCAATTTTCAAATGAAATCTGGAGTACACAATGGCAAGAATGGTTAAATGTATTAAACTCGGACGTGAGGCTGAAGGCCTGGATTTTCAAACTTATCCGGGCGAGTTAGGAAAACGTATTTTTGAAAATGTCTCAAAAGAAGCTTGGCACGAATGGATGCAACATCAAACCATGCTGGTGAATGAGAATCGCTTGAATCTTTCAGATGCCAAAGCACGCAAATATCTTGCGGAGCAATTGGAAGCGCATTTCTTTGGTGAGGGTGCAGAACAACCCGTTGGCTATGTACCACCTGCGCCACCCACATCGCCTGAACACTAAACCTTATTGCATAATCAACCATGAAAAAAAGTAAATTATTTGCTGGATCTGTATTGAGGGCGCTTCTAAAAATTCAGAGTTCGCCCAAATGCAAGGCGCAGAAAAAATTTTGCAGCGCAGCATACGTTTGATATGTAAGCAATAAATTTTTTCTGTAACACAGCAGTTGGGATGAAATCTGGATTTTTAGAAGTGCCCTTGTGAAAATATGCCTATTGAAATTGAGCTAAAACTACGCCTGCAACCACAGTTCGTCGCTGAATTAAAATCTCTACCATTACTGCAAAGCTACAGTATTTCAGAGCCGACAACCCAGAAGCTTCATACCATCTACTATGACACACCGGATCTTACGCTGAGAGATAAGCGCATCGCATTTCGACTACGAAAAATTAACGATCAATGGATCCAAACAATCAAGGGTGGCGGGAATGTTTCAGCAGGACTGCATCAGCGCCATGAATGGGAACATCCGGTAGTTAGCAAGCAAGCAGATTTTTCTAAAATTACAGATGCTGGTTTAGTTGAGCTGTTTGCAGATAAAAACCTACGCCAACAACTACGACCAATCTTTGTTACGGATTTTACCCGCATCACATTTTTATTGCTTTTTATGCAGGATTGCAAGATTGAATTCTGTATCGACCAAGGCGAAATCATTGCGGATCAACGCACTCACCCGATTTGCGAAGTAGAACTAGAATTAAAATCAGGAACGCCGTCACAACTCCTGGCGTTTGCTGAATTGCTGGAAAAAGAGTGTCCATTCCCGCTGATACCTGAAAACATCAATAAAGCCATGCGGGGTTATGCGCTATATACCGGCGAACTCTGAATTTTTAGAAGCGCCCTTGACAGGCAACAGGCTGGGGAATTAGCTGGAAGAAAATCGTGCCAGCAGAACGCGCCAATGCATATGATTGACAAGGCAATTAATACTTATCGCCGTCGCCAATCATATGATGGATATTACTGATACTTTATTTAATCACTGCGTCCAGCTCACCTTTTGCATATCTGCTAACCATATCATCCAACTGAATCGGCTTGATCTTGCCAGCTTGACCGGCACATCCAAAGGCTTCAAAGCGGGCTTTACATACGTCTTTAGCGGCTATTGTTGCTTCTGCCAGGAATTTGCGCGGATCAAAGTTGCTCTTGTTATGCTCTAAATGGCGGCGAACTGCACCTGTCATTGCCAAACGAATATCCGTATCAATATTAATTTTACGCACACCATTCTTGATACCTTCCTGGATTTCTTCGACGGGCACGCCATAAGTTTCCTTCATGTCACCGCCGTATTGACGGATAATTTCCAGCCATTCTTGTGGTACTGAACTGGAACCATGCATCACCAAATGGGTGTTTGGAATACGTTGATGGATTTCCTTAATACGCTCAATCGCTAAAATATCGCCAGTAGGCTTACGGGTAAATTTGTACGCGCCATGTGAGGTTCCGATCGCAATCGCCAAAGCATCAACACCGGTCTTTCTTACAAAATCAGCCGCTTCTTCAGGGTCTGTTAACAATTGATCATGTGATAGCTTCCCTTCTGCGCCATGGCCGTCTTCAGCTTCGCCCATACCGGACTCCAATGAACCCAGACAACCCAGCTCACCCTCGACGGAAACACCGACTGAATGGGCAATGTCAACAACTTCTTTGGTCACATTAACGTTATAGTCATAGGACGATGGTGTTTTAGCGTCAGCTTCTAACGAACCGTCCATCATGACACTTGAAAAACCGCTGCGTATTGCATTCACACAAACCGCTGGAGATGACCCGTGATCCTGATGCATGACGATTGGGATATGTGGATAAGCTTCCACTGCCGCTGCAATCAAATGACGTAGAAAAGCTTCACCGGCATACTTTCGTGCACCAGCAGAACCTTGCATAATAACTGGACTATTACATTCATCAGCTGCTTGCATAATAGCCTGAACCTGCTCCAGATTATTTACGTTAAAAGCTGGCAGGCCATAACTATTTTCTGCCGCATGATCTAAAAGTTGTCGTAATGATACAAGTGCCATTTAAGTCTCCTTCATAAAATTATCTTAAAATTTAAAACGTAATCTTTAGTTGTATTGTGCGGGTTGTGTCAATATAAACATGCCTGTCTCTTGAGAGTCCTTATATTGAATTAGCCTGTTCTCTTTTTTTAAAATCACCAACTTTAATTATTTTCATGGTATTGGTGCCACCCGTTTTGCCCACCGGTTCACCAATCGTCATGACCATCATATCACCATTTCTTACAGCACCACGTCGCAGCAATTCGTCTTCAGCCAATCCAAGAATAACTTCCGGGTCATTCAATCCCTCACCAAATTCAACCGGGTAAACACCTCTAAACAGTGTCACCTTACTTCGGGTGCTTCTATTTGGACTGAGCGCAAATATCGGCACCTTAGAGCTTCTACGTGACATCAGCAAGGCGGTATCACCACTTTGCGTTAACGCCGCAATAGCGCGTATTTGTAAACCACTAGCCGTATACATTGTAGCCCGGGCAATCGCTTCTTCAATAGTTTTTGGATGAATTGCCGGCATGCGCCGGTCTGTATTAACCGAATATTCCTTTTCTGCTTCCAGACAAACTCTGGCCATCGCTTCAACGGATTCAACCGGATAATCACCTGCAGCCGATTCAGCGGACAACATGACGGCATCCGTGCCATCCAGCACTGCATTAGCCACATCAGATACTTCAGCGCGTGTTGGAATTGGGCTGGTGATCATAGACTCCATCATCTGCGTCGCAGTAACCACTAATTTATTATTTGCACGTGCGTTGCGTATCATTCTTTTTTGCAACGCAGGCACAGCAGCATCACCCACTTCCACAGCCAGATCACCACGTGCAACCATTATTGCATCTGATGCTTCCAGGATATCATCTAACGCCAGTATCGCTTCAGAGCGCTCAATCTTTGCCATAAGCATACTGTTACCACCTGCTTCTTGCATCAGCTCGCGCGCTTGCCGGATATCATCACCCGACCGAGGAAACGAAATCGCCAAATAATCCGCATTAAACGCTGCGGCAGTTTTGATATCCGCCATATCCTTGGCAGTTAATGCCGGTGCACCCAATCCACCGCCTTTGCGGTTAATGCCTTTATTATTGGATAAATACCCACCTTGCTCAACAACACAATGTACCTGACGGCCTCTCACCGATGACACGCCTAACACAATGCGCCCATCATCCAGCATTAACGTGGCGCCTGTTTCTAGATCATTAGGTAATTCTTTATAATCAAGACCAACTCTCTCCTGATTACCCAATTCGCAGTCCGCATCCAATATGAACTTGTCACCTATTTCCAGCTTGATCTTAGTCTTCTCAAACTTACCAATACGAATTTTTGGGCCTTGTAAATCGGCTAAAACACCGACTGTAGTACCGGCTTTTTGTGCAAGATCACGCAGTAACGCAACACTTTTAATATGTTCTTTTTGCGAGCCATGAGAAAAATTAATCCGAACAACATCTACACCGGCTTCTATCATTCGTGCCAAAACTTTGGCATCCCTGCATGCCGGGCCAAGTGTCGCTACAATTTTCGTTCTTCGGAACATTATGTGATCTATTTTAGATGTTAATTAGCACGCATTTCCAAAATTTCTACTGCCGGCAATGTCTTGCCTTCCAAGAACTCAAGGAACGCGCCGCCTGCTGTTGAAATATAAGACACCTTGTCATAAATATCGTATTTCTGTATGGCTGCAATCGTATCACCGCCGCCAGCCAAGGTGAACGCATTTGTTTCAGCAATCGCCCGGGCAATTTTTTCGGTACCCGCGCCAAATTGATCAAATTCAAATACGCCAACCGGGCCATTCCAAACAACGGTGCCGGCTTGCATAATAATATCAACGAGTTCTTGCGCACTCTTTGGGCCAATATCAAAAATCATTTCATCATCATTGACATCACCAGCAGCCTTAAGCACGGCAGGTTCATTAGCATCAAATTTCTTTCCAACAACCACATCCACTGCGATCGGTATTGATGCATTGCGTTGTTGCATTTTTTCCATCAGCATTTTTGCGGTTGGCACCAAATCACCTTCACATAATGAATTACCAACATTCTCACCAGTCGCTTTCAAGAAGGTATTGGCAATACCACCACCCACAACCAGTTGATCAACTTTTTCTGAGAGTGCTTCAAGCACGGTTAACTTGGTAGAAACTTTGGAACCCCCAACAATCGCAACCATAGGGCGCGCTGGGCTCAGCAAAGCTTTGGTTAATGCTTCTAATTCTTCGGTCAGCAAAATGCCTGCACAAGCTACTGGCGCATACTTGGCAACACCATGCGTAGATGCTTGTGCGCGATGCGCAGTACCAAATGCATCCATCACGAACACATCGCATAAACTGGCGTACTTACGTGCCGTTTCTTCTAAGTTTTTCATCTCGCCGATATTAATGCGGCAATTTTCCAACACGACTAATTCGCCTTCTGCTACATCAAATCCACCTTCCACCCAGTCTCTAATCAATCGGACAGGCTTATCCAGGCGCGCAGCAATATTGTCCGCGACAGGCTTTAAAGAATTCTCCTCAGACCATTCGCCTTCTTCAGGGCGACCCAGGTGAGAAGTGACCATCACTTTAGCACCTTGTTTAAGGCAGTGATTAATGGTTGCCATTGAGGCAGTGATCCGCGCATCTGATGTAACCTTGCCATCTTTTACAGGCACATTCAGATCCGCACGAATAAATACACGTTTTCCCTTGAGATCAAGGTCAACAAGCTTGATTACAGACACGGTAAGCTCCAAATTTGTCTAAAATAAAGTATAAAGGATAGCTTAATGCTACCCTTTATTTGTTAGTCCATTCAATACTGTTTTAAAGGACAGTTAGATCTATGCCTAACTGCGCCTTTTCAATACATCAACTATTTAGAAACAACACGAACCATTTCCAATACTTTGGTGGAGTATCCCCATTCGTTGTCATACCAGGCGACCACTTTGACAAAACTGCCATCAAGCGCCATACCGGCCTCAGAATCAAAAATTGACGTGCAGCTTTCACCACGGAAATCGGTAGATACAACTTTTTGATCTGTATACCCTAGCACACCCTTCATTTCACCTTCTGAAGCTGCTTTCATGGCATTACAAATCTCTTCATAAGAAGCATCATTATTCAGTTCAACTGTCAAATCAACCACAGAAACATCGGATGTTGGCACGCGAAAGGCCATACCCGTCAGCTTCTTATTCAGCTCAGGTATCACAACACCCACGGCTTTGGCTGCACCCGTTGATGATGGAATAATATTCTCCAAAATACCGCGACCACCACGCCAATCCTTATTAGACGGGCCATCAACCGTTTTTTGCGTAGCGGTTGCCGCATGCACTGTGGTCATTAGGCCACGTTTAATACCAAAGCTATCATTTAATACTTTGGCAATCGGTGCCAAACAATTTGTTGTACAGGATGCGTTGGAAACAATCGCTTCACCTTGGTAGGATTTATCATTGACACCGTACACAAACATCGGCGTGTCATCTTTAGACGGCGCAGACATAATGATTTTCTTGGCACCTGCGGTTAAATGCTTTTCGCAGGTTTCTTTAGTCAGAAACAAACCGGTTGATTCAATAACAACATCCGCACCCACTTCACTCCATCTCAATTCAGCAGGGTCTTTAATAGCTGTCAAACGAATCCGCTTCCCATTGACTACCAGCGTATTACCATCAATGGAAATATCACCTTTAAAGCGACCATGCACAGAATCATGCTTTAGCATATATGCCAGATAGTCTGGTTCCAGCAAGTCATTGATTGCTACGATTTCAATGTCCGGAAAATTCTCAACCGCAGAACGAAAAACCATACGCCCAATACGCCCAAACCCATTAATACCAACCTTGATTGTCATACTAAAACTCCTCAAATAAAAATCTTTTGCTCTGGCAGAACAATTTCCACCATATTGCTTATTTTGCTATAGGGCACTTCTTAAAATCCAGATTTCATCCCAACTGCTGTGTTACAGAAAAAATTTATTGCTCACATATCAACCATATGCTTCGCTGCAAAATTTTTTCCGCGCCTTGCATTTGGGCGAACTCTGAATTTTTAGAGGCGCCCTATAGGATATCTTTTGCTGTCTTGACTACATTCTCAACAGTAAATCCAAAATGTTTGAATAATTCGTTAGCCGGTGCTGATTCACCAAAGGTATCTATACCGACAACCGCACCTTCCAAACCAACATATTTATGCCAGAAACCAGTTACGCCCGCTTCTACAGCAACACGCTTGACACCCACTGTTAGCACGCTTTCTTTGTAGGCGCGATCCTGACGATCAAACAAATTGGTACATGGCATAGAAACAACACGCGCTTGGACACCTTCTTCCGCCAATGCTTTTTGCGCACCCATTGCCAAGCCAACTTCTGATCCGGTCGCAATCAAAATAACTTGTGGTTGTCCATTTCCCGCTTCCGATAAAATATAACCACCTTTATCAATAAGCTTGATTGTTGCCGCATCACGTTTCTGGAATGGCAAATTCTGTCGACTGAAAATTAATGTTGATGGCCCATCTTTACGCTCAATGGACCGTGCCCACGCAACCGTTGATTCAACGGTGTCACAAGGCCGCCATACATCCATGTTCGGAATCAAACGCAATGTTGACGTTTGCTCAACCGGTTGATGTGTTGGGCCATCTTCACCTAAGCCAATCGAATCATGCGTAAATACAAACAAATTACGAATTTTCATCAATGCGGCCATGCGCAGTGCATTACGTGCATATTCAGAGAACATCAGGAATGTTGCGCCATAAGGAATCAAACCGCCATGTAATGATATGCCATTCATCATGGCACTCATGCCAAATTCACGCACACCATAATAAACGTAGTTCCCACCCGTATCATGGCTGACACCTTTTGAACCGGACCACAAAGTCAAATTTGAACCCGCCAAGTCAGCCGAACCGCCGAGTAATTCCGGCAAAACAGGCGCAAAACCTTCAATGGCATTCTGTGAAGCTTTGCGGCTTGCAATCGTCTCTTCTTTGGCATTAACCTGGTTGACAACATTTTCTATATGACTCTGCCAGTTGGCCGGCAAATCACCTGCCATACGGCGTTTAAATTCACCGGCTTCCGCTGCATATTTTTCTGCGTATTCAGCGAACATACTATCCCACGCACTTTCCAGCTCTGCACCCTTCGCTTTTGCATCCCAAGCGCTATAAATATCCTGCGGGATTTCAAATGGGGCATGCTGCCAACCAATATGTGGACGTGCGGCAGCAATTTCTGCATCACCTAACGCAGCGCCATGCACTGAATGCGTATTCGCCATATTGGGTGATCCCAAACCAATGACTGTCTTACAACAAATCATGGTCGGCTTATCGTTAACCTGTTTGGCCGCCTCAATAGCTGCTTGAATCGCGACTGGATCATGACCGTTTACATTCGGCACAACATGCCAGCCATAGGACTCGAAGCGCTTAGGCGTATCATCTGTGAACCAGCCTTCAACATGGCCATCGATAGAAATACCATTATCGTCGTAAAAACAAATCAGCTTACCTAAACCCAAGGTACCCGCTAAAGAACAAGCTTCATGCGAAATACCTTCCATCAAACAGCCATCACCCAGGAAAACATAGGAGTGATGATCAACGATGTTAAAGCCGGGACGATTGAATTCGGCGGCAAGAACCTTCTCAGCCAGCGCCATACCTACCGCATTGGTAATGCCTTGCCCTAATGGGCCTGTGGTTGTTTCCACTCCCGGGGTATAACCATATTCTGGATGACCGGGTGTTTTAGAATGAAATTGTCGGAAACGTTTAATTTCCTCCATCGGCAGATCATAGCCGGTCAAATGCAACAGCGCGTAAATCAACATTGATCCGTGTCCATTAGAGAGCACGAATCGATCACGATCCACCCATTCAGGATTACTTGGATTATGACGCAGATGGTGAATCCACAGCACTTCAGCGATTTCTGCCATGCCCATCGGCATACCGGGGTGACCAGAATTGGCTTTTTGCACGGCGTCCATCGCCAATGCACGAACCGCACTGGTTAAATCTTTAAACACCGGCTCGTCAAAATCATTGAATGTACCCATCGACACTAACTCCCTTATATTCACTAACAGAATTTATAATTTGTTGAACAAGCCGTCATCTGTACCGCCTCTAATGACGCTACTGACCGGCAAAGGAGTTATTATCTCTTAAGATGCGTTATCAGACAACCATAACGCTGCTTTAACTGCTTAAAACAATTCAAAAAAAATCTGAATTCCTTTCAGAATCAATGCCCGCGAAGCTTGATCCCCAATAATTTAATTTTACGATAAAGATGCGTTCGCTCCAATCCGGCACGCTCTGCTACGCGGGTCATATTACCGTTTTCCTGATCAATCAGTCGCTCAAAGTAGGTTTTCTCAAACAGGTCGCGCGCATCACGCAACGATAGATCCAGTGGGATATCAGCAGCAGCGGAAACAGATGTGGATTCTGGAAAAACCATTGCCTGCTGAACCGCATCGGCGGAAATTTCATCGCCAACACAAGTCAATGCCAACGAATGCACGACACCGGTTAACTGCGTAAGATTGCCTGGCCAGTCATAATTGCGTAAACAATTTAAAGCCGCTGTACTAAACTGCAACACAGACGATGCCTCACCAGATTCAACAAAGCGTGACAATATTTGATTGGCCAGTTCAGGAATATCCTCTCGATGCGCCCTAAGCGCGGGCACTCCAAGACTCAAACCACTCAATGATTCAAATAGTTTTTGATGATAAACACCTTGTGCCGTCAGCTCTGCCAACGGCTGGGAAGTTGCACAAACCAGCTTCACATTGTACTTGTCCAGTTTGCTCAATAGCAGCAGCAGTCCTTTCTGCCCCAATTTATTTATTTCGCCAACATCTTTAAGAAATAACAAGCCATCACGCGCTTGCTCCAGTATGTCAAGCGGCGCTTCCGCCAACACTGCAAGCGTTTCCGGTTCCACCCATGGCGTATTAGGCCGGTGCATAAAACGCGCACATATTTCCAAACCAACGCCAGGTTCACCCATCAAAAGTAATGGTGTCTTTAAATGCGCCACTTGCTCCAGGCGCTTTTTTAAGTCTGTAATTTGCGCACTCTTGCCAAGGCTAGCCAACGACAACATGGAATGTTGTTTATTCTGACCGCCCCGCAAGGCTTTTCCCACCGTGCTCAATAATTTCTGCAGCGGCACCGGTTTTTCCAAATAACCAAACGCACCAATACGCGTCGCTTCAACAGCGGTATCTATGGTGCCATGTCCCGACATCATAATGACCGGCATCGTCAGCATGCCACTACTGGCCCAGTCTTTTAACAATGTAATGCCGTCGGTATCCGGCATCCAGATATCCAACAGCACCAAATCCGGTCGTGTTTGACTACGCCACAAACGCGCTTGCTCAGCATTCTCAGCCAGTGCTACACGATACCCTTCATCACGCAGAATCTCCGATAGCAACTCGCGTATGCCAACCTCATCATCAACAACAAGTATTGTATTATTTGTCATCATGCTAGATCTTTTCTCCGTTGATGAATAATCAGTACATCTTTGTACGCCTGCCGATTAATCGATTTCAATAAACTATTTAACAGTATTTCATGTCACCTTGTTACGTTCAACCAACGCATCTTTTTCTACCGTCGGCAATAAAATAGACACTTGAGCACCCTGTGGCTGCCTGTTCTCAATATGAATAATACCGCCATGTTCTTCAACAATTTTCTTAATAATGGGCAAACCGAGGCCTGTTCCTTTGGACTTGGTTGTCACATAGGGTTCAAATACACGCGTTTTAATTTCTTCAGAAAAACCACACCCATTATCACGCACACTCAACTGCACGCCACCCTCCACTGATTCAGTATAAATCTCAATGACAGGCTTTGCTGTATCAATTAACGCATCCTGAGCATTTTGCAATAAATTATGCAATATTTGACGCAACTGTGCGGAATCTCCATTAACAACCGGCAGATCGGCAGCAAGTACTTGCTTGATTTTAAGCTTCGCTCCACCCTCAGCTATTGCACCGCCTGTGCCGTACATCGACAACACCTCACGCACCAATGCATTAAAATCCAATTGTCGCAATTCCAGTTTAGGGACACGCGCATACTGGTTAAATTCATTGACCATTCTTTTCAGCACTTCCACCTGATTAACAATGGTTTCTGTTGAACGGCGCAAAATTCTTTCGTCTTCCCCGTCTAATTTAGCGGCCAGTTTATGCAATACGCGCTCGGCTGAAAGCTGTATCGGTGTCAGTGGGTTTTTAATTTCATGCGCCAAGCGCCGCGCGACCTCGCTCCATGCAACAGAACGCTGCACCTGCAGCAAATTGGTTATATCATCAAATACCACCACGACCCCCCCGCCTGAAATCTGCGGCAAACGTGTCCCCCGTAATAACAAAACTTGATTACGCCCATCTTCTGAGAAAGTAAGCTGACGCTGCCAAGTATCCACCTCGTCAGACATAAAACCTTCCCGAATTTCACGCACCAACTGATTAAGCTGTTGCTCCCGCTCAACACACCCATCAATAACCGAACCATCCAGACCGATCAATGGCGCCTGCAAGATTTTCTCGGCACTTCGATTGGCCTTATACAAAACCAAACGCTCATCAAATACTAATACACCTGAGGACAGATTTGCCAAAATACTTTCAAGATGCGCACGCGCACTTTCAACTTCATGTTGATTATGTTGCGCTGCTGCTTGCGCCTCTTCCAACTGTTGCGTCATTAAGTTAAAAGATTCCGTCAGCACACCCAGTTCATCACGCGTTTGCACTAAATGACGCCGACTAAAATCACCCTGCGCCACGGCACGCGTTCCTTCAGCCAACATGCCCAGGGGTGCACTCAATCTTTCACTCAACAAGGACGCTGTCGCCAGAGCGGAAAAAAGTGATAACAGCAATGCCAGGGTCAACGTGACACTATACAATCGGGTCAACCCTTGGCGTGACAAAGACAATTCCTGATAGTCTCGATAGCCATCTTGCACCCGCTCCGCATCCTCAGCCAATTGTGCCGGCACAGGTTGCAACAACTGCAACACGCGAATATCTTCTTCCAGACTTAATATGTTAACCGGCGCAACCACGCGCAGGTATAAACCTTTCTCATCAAGGGATTCAACCACACTATAGGCTTTCTGTGTGCGGATTTGTCGCATTACCGTAGAGCCGGGCATATCTGGAAATAAGGCCATATTATTTTCGCTGGCAAACGCGACAACTTTGCCATCCTGATTAAATAATGTGGCTTCCTGGACCTGTGATTGCAACAACAATTCATTGAGTATTGGCAAAGGTGGAACAGAAGATTCAGACAATGTCAGCGCAACCCCCCGCGCCTTTTTTTGCAATTCTTCCAGCAGGTTATCAAGCATGGTATGACCCAAACTAATACCTCCCTCAAGTGCTCGATCTACTTTAACATCAAACCATGATTCAATACTTTTCCCCAAGAACTGAACCGATACGGTATATACAAGCGCGCCTGGAAGTATCGCCATTAATGAGAATATGAGCAATAAACGTAATGCCAGACGGGAACCGAATACACCGGATTTCAATCTGCGCCTAAATCTCAATAGCAAAAATCCCACGATAACCATGAGAAATAGCACAAAGATAATATTGATGCCCAGCAATATCCGATAACGTCGTTCAAAAAACTCCGTATTGGCACCCGCCGTCGCAAGCAAAAAAAGTGTAACCCCACCCAAACCCGCGCCAATAATCAGCACGTATTTCATCAGTCACCTTTCAGATGAAACGGTTGTGTCGACGATGGCAACGTCATGCGCCACTCCAACCTATCTGAACTTAGATTCCAGTCACTTGAGCCCAGTGCTTCCACCTGAAATGGCTTTGGCATTCTTGTCAAATCAAGCCACACACGTAATACGGCTTTATATTCAACATCCGGCTTAAGTTCAGAATTGATGGTAATGGGATGATCGCGCAATCGGCTTAACACCCGCAAGGCTTCTTTTAATGAATAAAAGTTACGTGAATAGGTACGATAATTTAAACGATATTGACGTGTCAGTGCATGATAGGTCAAACCAACTCTTGGCTTCGTGCGGGCGACTTCTTTGTCAAACCAGTACCAACGCTGTTCAAGCAAGGTAAACTTGTTCACAAAGTAAAGCACAATGCCCTTTTCAAGTGCTTGCTCCAATGTTGTATTGAGTACGATTTCAGAATCAACACTAATGTCATAACCATCGTCCGCGGCGACCAAATTGACCGACTTGATCTGTATATTTCCATCAGCGTGCGCCGCCAATGGCAACAACATGATTGACAGTAAACATATCAAAATAACTGATTGCAGTTTTGCTCGCCACATCATTAAATTACACTTTTTGCAGTAAGGTATAAAAAAAGCCATCATGCTGAATGCTCGGTAACAATTGTCCTTTCTCCATTGTCGCTTCTGACAGTGGCAATAAACGGGCGTCTGGATGATGACGCATAAACGCTTCTATTTGCAAACCATTTTCCTCGGCAAAAATTGAACAGGTCACATAGAGTAATTTACCATTGCAACTCAGAGTTTGCCATAAAGCATGCATAATTGCCGCTTGACTTGCCGCAAATTTGAGCACATCACGCTCACGTCGCAGCCACTTAATATCCGGATGTCGACACACAACACCGGACGCAGAACAAGGCACATCTGCCAAAATACGATCAAACGGTTTGCCATCCCACCATTCTTCCAAATTAGCTGCATCACCACACACCAGACGCTCAACTTGCATTTGCAAACGCGCCAAATTTTGTTTTACTTGATCCAAGCGTGCATTATCACTATCCAAGACCGTTAATGAGATGTCTGCCAATTCCAGCAAATGCGTGCTTTTACCACCCGGCGCAGCACAAGCATCCAACACACGCATACCATCATGCACATCCAGAAACGGTGCCGCCAACTGCGCACCAGCGTCTTGCACAGACACCCACCCTTCAGCAAAACCAGGTAATTTATCCACTGCGACAGGCTGCTTCAGTGTAAGTGCACCATGCCGCGATGACACCGCATCCATGCCCTTCTCATCAAGCAATTTGTGGTAATTCTGCACGCTGATCATGTGCTGATTAACACGCAACGTCATGGGTGGACGTTTGTTATCCACTTCCAGTATTGCTGGATAATGTTGTGGGTATTGTACCCGTAATTTGTCAATCCACCATTGTGGGTGCGAATAACGGCCAACCTCTGTTTGTGCTGACTGCTCTAACAAGTCCTTACGCTGGCGCATAAAATTACGTAAAACCGCATTCACCAATCCCTGCATGCCTTTACCGTTTTCCAGGGTGCGCGAGGTTGCAACGGCTTGATTAACAACCGCATGAGATGGCGCCCTACTGTATTCCAATTGATACAAGCAAACCAGTAACAAATGGTGCAAACTCTTATCACGCAACGCTTTCTTCAACAAGCGTCCAAGTATCGCTTCAAGTTGTCCATAAAAACGCAGCACACCATAGCTTAAATCCTGAATTGCACCTCTTTGCTGTTGGGTCAATTCAGGATTAGTTTGCCAGGTCTCCTGCAAAACACCCGTTAAACTTGCGCCTGCCAAAACCTTTCCGACAACAGATATCGCTGCACGCTGGGTTTTAATCATCCTAAAAACCGCAGTTGAATGGTGCTTAGAGTGCGTTGCTGTTTGTTTCTGACAAGGCACAATGAGGCGTAATAACTGGTTATTACAACGAGTTGCAACGCAGTCAAAAATAAAGAACGGCGTGCTATAAGCATCATAGCGCTACCCACCCAGAAAGTGTGTTTTATAACTGCATACAAATTACAACTATTCATCAAGAGTTGCCTATAATTTAGAGCGATCAACTGCGGTTTTTAGGATCATGTCCTGAGCCAGTAGAATTTATCATCTCAAAGAACTCACCCGGTCGTATGACATGACCTGCTAAAAAATTTTCAGCGCTTAATTTCTTCCCGCCGGCTTTTTGTATGGTTTCCAGCCGAAGCAACCCTTCACCACATGAAACCGTAATACCTTCACGACCGGTTACCATGATCTCTCCGGGTTGCCCAATTTCACCGGCCACCAACTGTGCTTGCCAAATCTTAATAACACTCCCCTGAAAATTCGCATACGCACCGGGACTTGGATTAAATGTGCGCACAACACGATTTATTTGCTCTGCAGATTGATGCCAATTAATTTGCGCCTCAGTTTTTTTAATTTTGGATGCATAACAAGCAAGCGCATCATCCTGAACGACCGAGTCAAGTTTTCCCTGGGGCAATAGTGCAAGTGCCTCAACAATACTTTGTGCGCCTAGAACACACAGTTTATCGTGCAGAAACTGTGATGTCTCGTCTGCTGCAATGGCTATCCTATGGACTAATAACATAACCCCGGTATCCAGACCTGCGTCCATTTGCATGATGGTAATACCCGTTTCCTGATCACCCGCTAAAATCGCACGTTGAATAGGTGCTGCACCGCGCCAACGTGGCAATAGAGAGGCATGAATATTCAAACAGCCAAAACGCGGGATTTGCAATACACTTGCCGGCAAAATCAGCCCGTACGCGGCAACCACCATGACATCCGCATCCAGCGCTTGCAGTTGTTCGTGCAGTGTTGAATCTTTGAGTGTTTTAGGTTGCAACAACATGAGTTCATGCTGTAGCGCCAATACTTTGACAGCACTCGCCATCAACTTCATTCCTCTGCCTGCAGGACGATCTGGTTGCGTAAGTACCGATACAATTTCATGACCGGCATTGATCAAGGCTTCAAGTGCGGCAGCCGCAAAAACCGGGGTTCCAGCAAAAATAATTTTCATTTTAAAAAGCGATTACAATCAGGCAGGGATAAGAGAAATGAGACAAATGCTTCGGCATCGCATAAAAACCACCAGCCACGCCATTATAAATGACCCATCTATCACATTGTTCTACGTTGTTTTTTCTTCAGTTTTGCCAAGGTGCGCGCTTGCCGCAGTGTCGACCAGTATTCCACAAACACCTTGCCCACCAAATGATCCATTTCATGCTGGATGCATACAGCAAGCAATCCTTCGGCATCCAAAACAAATGATTTCCCATCAGCGTCCAACGCTTTTACAGTAATTGTTTCGGCACGCAGCACCTTGCCATAGATGCCGGGAATCGATAAACAGCCTTCTTCGTTATCAGCTTGCCCGCTACTGGCAGTAATCTCAGGATTAATTAAAACCAGCAATCGATTATGATTCTCTGATATATCAATCACAATAATACGTTCATGCACATCCACCTGAGTCGCAGCCAGACCTATGCCTGGCGCTGAGTACATGGTCTCCGCCATATCTTCAATTAAAGCGCGCGTTTTGTCGGTAACTTCAGCAACCGGAAGCGCAATTGTATGCAACCGGTCATCGGGATACTGTAATATCTTTAGAATAGCCATAAAAAAATTGTGTAGTTTAATCAACCAAAATCAATAATTAGATCGTATCATTGCTTAGTTAGTGTGCTCAATAAACTTTTGCGATTGGGGTCATCCATGCGTCAGCCTATTATAGCTATGATTTTTTTCCTGGGCCTGTTTTCTGTTACGCCCATTCAAGCCGACAATATTCAACTCCGAAGTGATGCACCTGAACGCTATGTGGTTGTTCAAGGTGACACGCTGTGGAGTATTGCATCGCGCTTCCTCGAAAACCCCTGGCGTTGGACACAAATCTGGGGACTTAATCGTGATGAAGTAAAAAACCCACATAAAATTTATCCCGGCGATATTATTGTCTTGGAGAAAACCCTCAGCGGAACACGTTTAACACTCGCCGCAACAAAAGAAACCGTTAAATTATCCCCTACCATACGTTCAGAACAAACCGGCATCACAGCGATCCCCAGCATCCCCGCAGCTGCTATCGAACCATTTCTGAGTCAACCACTTATTATTGAAAAAAATGGCTTGGCCAACGCGCCCTATTTACTCGGAACAAGCGACAGCCGCGTCATCATGAGTGCCGGCAACACAGTTTATGCCAGCAACCTGCCTGAAGATCTGGGCACAGTCTGGCAAATTTTCCGCCCCGGTAAAGCACTGCAAGATCCTGACAACAGCGATCACATATTAGGCTTTGAGGCTATTTATCTGGGCGATTCCCAAGTTGACGTGTTTGATGATGTCAGCACAATCACAATCACAAGCGCCACCGAGGAAATACTCAAAGGTGACCGTCTGGTTCCTTCTCCTGGCATCATTTTCAATAATTATGCGCCACATGCGCCTGAAATACCCATTCATGGGCGAATAATTTCTGTGTATGGTGGCGTTACTCAAATTGGCAAAGGTGCTATTATCACGCTCAATAAAGGTGCCTTGGATGGATTGGAAATGGGTCATGTGCTTGCTGTGTATCGCAGAAGCTATGCTAAATCACTGGAAGGAAAGATTGTACAATTACCAGATGAACGTACCGGATTGGTTTTCGTATTCCGCGTTTTTGATAATTTATCCTACGCATTGGTGATGCAAGGTACACAATCCATTCAGATTCTGGACGCCGTCAAAACCCCGTAAAACACATGCATTATTTTTATGAATCATCCCCCAGATATCGAATCCTGGCTCAATCTCTGCCTAATTAAAGGTCTGGGTGATGAATCTATAAGACGACTACTGGTCACGTTTGGCAGTCCCAATAAAATTCTTTCGGCGAATGCTACCGCGCTTGAGCGCATTATCAAAAAACCCCTTGCTAAGAATCTGTTGCGTGGTGCGGATAGCGATAAAGTTTCCACCACACTTAAATGGTTGGAAAACCCGGCTAACTCAATTGTTACGCTGGCTGATCCAGACTATCCCAGCCAATTACTCAATATTCCGGACCCACCCCCGCTGCTTTATTTTAAAGGACAAAGAAAACTCCTCAACCGATCTGCACTCGCCGTTGTCGGTAGCCGCAATGCAACCCCGCAAGGGTTATCAAACGCTGAAGCCTTCTCCGAAGCAGCCAGCAATGCTGGACTTTGTATTATTAGTGGCATGGCGCTTGGAATTGACACAGCCGCGCATCAAGGTGGGTTACGCGGAACGGCAACCAGTATCGCAATTGTTGGAACCGGCTTAGACATCGTGTACCCGGCACGCAATCATCAACTTGCGCATCAATTGGCAAAAGATGGTGCATTAATTTCTGAATTTCCGCTCGGCACCCCTGCAATCGGCAGAAATTTCCCGCGCAGAAATCGTATTATTAGCGGCATGAGCCTTGCTTGCCTGGTTGTAGAAGCTGCCTTACGCAGTGGTTCTCTGATCACAGCACGCCAAGCATTAGAACAAGGACGGGATGTACTTGCGATTCCAGGTTCTATACACTCGCCGCTATCGAAAGGTTGTCATGCATTAATCAAACAAGGCGCCAAACTGGTGGAAAGCACACAAGATATTCTTGATGAACTAAATGTGCAACCGATTGAAAACACACCTAACCCTATTGAAAAAAATGATTCGACACAGACAACTGAAAATACAGTGCTACTCAACCATCTAGGCTATGATGCGGTTGATGTCAACACCTTGTGTGTACGTAGCGGCTTGACGGCAGAAGCAGTATCCGCCATGCTATTAACACTTGAACTGGATGGGCAAATTGCCAGTCTTCCAGGCGGATGTTATCAACGAATTCAATAACGTATGTTGCTGAAAACAACAAAATAAAGGAACCAGAAGTTCCCCCGCAAACATACCTAAAATTATTTTATATACTATGTTCGATATTCTTGTTTATTTATTTGAAAATTATTTTGATTCGGGTAGTTACCCTGATTCGGCCACGCTTACACGCAAATTAACCATTGCGGGATTTGCTGACGAAGATATCAATCAGGCGCTTGACTGGCTCTCCGAATTAGCCCAGCACGACACTGGTAACTACCCTGCCGCGCTTGCCAAGAGCGATTCTTTTCGTTGTTATACTGAGTATGAAATGGAGAGAATTGATACGGAAGGACGAGGTTTTATTATTTTTCTACAACAGGCCAACATCATCAACGCATTACAACGCGAGTTACTCATTGATCGCGTTTTGTCTATGGGTGAAGATTCGTCAAGCCTCGAGAAAATTAAGCTGATTGTCCTAACGGAGCTCTGGATACAAAACCAACTCACTGATGACACGATCCTTGAAAAATTATTAGTGGTCAGTGATTCCCATTATCGGCATTGAAGAAATTTCTTCGCCATCTATCATTTTAGCTAAAGTAAACTGTTATCCGGATTGAATGTGTTCAATACTCAAATTTATATAATCGCCTTACGAAATAATTGCGCTGGCCTGACGGCAATTATGTTTTACAAAGCAGCATTAGCCGCCCATTATCAATGCACGGGAAAATCATGAGCAAGTCTTTGATTATCGCTGAGAAACCTTCTGTTGCGACAGATATTACCCGCATCTTGGGCAATTTTACCAAACACACCGATTATTTCGAGAATGATGACTATATTGTGTCATCGGCTATTGGTCATCTACTCGAACTGATCATCCCCAAAGAATATGAAGTCAAGCGTGGCAAATGGAGTTTTGCCAATCTGCCCGTCATTCCGCCGCACTTTGATTTAAATCCGATAGAAAAAACGGCGACGCGCTTGAAACTACTCACCAAACTCATCAAGCGCAAAGATGTCGACACCATCATCAATGCTTGTGATGCGGGACGAGAAGGCGAATTAATTTTTTATTATATTGCGCGTCATGTCGGCACCAAAAAACCGATTAAACGACTTTGGTTACAATCCATGACGCCGGATGCCATTCGCCAGGGTTTCACAAAACTGCTCGACAATTCAGAAGTACAATCGTTGGCTGAAGCGGCGGTCAGTCGTTCAGAATCAGATTGGCTGGTCGGCATTAATGGCACACGCGCCATGACGGCATTCAATTCGCAGGAAGGTGGTTTTCATAAAACAACTGTGGGGCGGGTACAAACACCCACCCTGGCGATTCTTGTTGAACGTGAAGAAAAGATCAAAAAGTTTACGCCACAAGATTACTGGGAAATACACGGCACATTTGCAACGGAAAACGGGCACTATGTCGGCAAATGGTTTGATGAAAAATTCACTAAAGATAAGGCAAACAGCGAATTAAAAGCAGAACGATTATGGGCACAAGATAAAGCCGAGGTCATACATGACAAATGCCAGGGAAAGCCGGGTAGCGTTAGCGAGGAAAGCAAACCTTCCAAGGAAACCTGCCCGCTACTGTATGACTTAACCAGTTTACAACGGGAAGCAAACAGTCGTTTTGGTTTTCCCGCCAAAACAACCTTAGGACTTGCACAAGCGCTATATGAGAAGCATAAAGTGCTCACTTATCCGCGCACAGATTCACGCGCACTGCCTGAAGATTATCTCGCCACCGTTAAAGACACGTTACAGAATTTGAAAGATTCCAACTACGGTGTTTTTGCCAGCAAAATTTTGGAATCAGATTGGGTCAAGCCCAATAAACGTATCTTTAATAATGCAAAAATTTCAGATCACTTTGCCATTATTCCCACTTTACTCAATCCCAAAAAATTGAATGAAGCGGAGACCAAGCTTTATGATCTGGTGACAAAACGCTTTTTAGCCATCTTCTTTCCTGCTGCTGAGTTTCTGATTACCACACGCATTACCCGTGTTGAAAATGAGCCATTCAAAACCGAAGGCAAAGTTATGGTTAATCCAGGATGGCAAGCCGTGTACGGAAAATCAACCAAGAATAATGATGAAGACGATGATTCGACACTAATCGCAATCACATCCGGTCAATCGGTTGCAACAGAGGAAGTTAAAGTCATCCACAACCAAACCCGTCCACCGGCCAGATTTAATGAAGCGACATTACTTTCCGCGATGGAAGGTGCCGGGAAGCTTGTTGAAGACGAGGAACTGCGTGCCGCCATGAGTGCAAAAGGCTTGGGCACACCAGCTACACGTGCGGCCATTATTGAAGGCCTGGTGTATGAAAATTATATGTTGCGTGTTGGTCGGGAACTACACCCCACAGCCAAAGCTTTCTCGCTGATTACTTTATTACGCGGACTCAAAGTCCCGGAGCTCATTTCACCAGAATTAACAGGCAACTGGGAATTTCAGCTACGCCAAATCGAACAAGGCGAATTAAAACGCAGCGCATTTATGGAAAATATTGCTGAAATGACACGCAAAATAGTTGAACAGGCGAAAAGTCATCGCGGCGAAACAATAGAGGGGGATTTTTCAACATTGCAGTCGCCATGCCCAAAATGCAGCGGCGTTGTGCATGAAACCTATAAAAAATTCCAGTGCCAGAAATGTGATTTTGCCGTGTGGAAAATTTTGGCCGGACGTCAATTTGAAGTCGAAGAAATGGAAACTTTAATTACGCAGCGTGAAGTTGGGCCACTACAGGGTTTCCGCAGCAAAATGGGCCGCTTGTTTAATGCCAACATCAAACTCAACGATGAACTTGAAATGAAATTTGATTTTGGTAATGATGACGAAAACACTGAGCCTGTTGACTTTACAGGTCAAGTTTCGCTTGGTAAATGTCCGCAATGCAGTCATGCCGTTTATGAACATGGCATGCATTATATTTGTGAAAAATCTGTCGGGCCAACACGTTCATGCAGCTTTAAAACCGGTAAAATTATTCTTGAACGTCCAATCGAACGCGAACAAGTCGTCAAGCTATTGGAAACCGGCAAAACAGACTTACTGACAAAATTCATTTCCAAGAAAGGCAGACCTTTTTCCGCCTATCTGGTCAGAAACCCAGATGGAAAGATTGGTTTTGAGTTTGAGCCGAGAAAGCCCGCTAAAAAAACTGAAACGAAAAAGAAGGTCACTAAAACTAAGCCAGCGAGCAAAACAGCGTAGGCGTTGATAACCTTAAAGGAAGGAATCGCCAATGTTATAAAACATCCGGCGATTCCCAAAAAAAACATCACATATAAAAGTTCAAGATATACTTAATGACGCCTCCAGAAGCCACGATAATGATGAGGAGTCCGCCAATAACGGCTACACCTTCTAAAAGTATCGATACAAAAGCACGCCCTGTATTTTCGAATTCTTCTTCACCCACCTCATTTTGCCGCTTTATTCTGCGCCCCTTCACCCACACCTGCAACCAAATCGCGGCAGGAATAAGAAGCAAACAAAACATTAAAGCAATTTCTGCATCTTCCATTAATCAACCTCATTTTTGTAATAATAGTTTATGACAACGTTACCCCACACTAGTGCCAGATAACAATATTTTCTAAAGAGCATCTCAAGTAGTAAAATGAGAACCTTTTTTGAAAATCTACCGTAATAGATTACCTTAAACAAGATAATTTGATAAATATTTTTCCAAATTAAATTGTTACCAAACCTGGATTTGACGTTAAATGAAGCGCTACGACAATACTGATACAAAGAATTATTTTCTTGCAACAACATGGAATCATTATGGAATGGCTTGATCTACCTGCTGCAAAAACAGCACAAGGCAACGTACAATTGCCTGGCTCTAAAAGTATTTCCAATCGAATTCTGTTACTTGCTGCATTAGCCCATGGCACGACCCATATCCGTGATTTGCTGGCCTCTGACGACACAGCACGCATGCTAGAGGCACTCAAAGCACTGGGCATACCCATTGCGCTAACCGATGAAAATAATTACCGCATCTTTGGTGGCGAAGGAAAATTTCCAATAAAACAAGCCGATTTGTTTCTCGGTAATGCAGGCACAGCTTTTCGGCCACTCGTTGCTGTATTGTCGTTAATGCAGGGACATTACCGGCTATCTGGTGTCGCACGCATGCACGAGCGCCCAATTCGAAATCTGGTTGATGCATTGCGCCAACTCGGTGCGAACATTAGCTATCTGGGTCATGAAGGCTTTCCGCCACTAGACATCAAACCCTTGAACATCGCCGACACTGACACGCATGCGATCAGCGTAAAAGGCAATGTTTCCAGTCAATTTTTGACCGGATTACTCATGGCACTGCCACTCACCAGGAAGAAATCAGTCATTACGGTTTCCGGCACATTAATTTCACAACCTTACATTGCGCTTACCATCGCACAAATGCAACGCTTTGGTATACAAATTACGCATAATGACACATGGCAACAATTCACCCTCCCCGCAGAACAAGATTATTGCAGTCCCGGTGATATAGTTGTTGAAGGTGATGCATCTTCCGCCTCATATTTTCTTGCTGCTGGTGCCATTGGCGGCGGGCCGGTCAGAGTGCAAGGTGTTGGACGTGATAGCGCTCAAGGCGATGTACGCTTTGCTGAAGCACTAGAATTAATGGGCGCGCATATTATCATGGGTGACACCTGGATTGAATCGTCCGCAACGCCGCCCAAGCAAACAAACAAACCCCTGCAAGCCATTGATCTGGATTGCAATCACATCCCGGATGCAGCCATGACACTTGCTATTGCCGCCTTGTTTGCTAACGGCACAACCACACTCAAAAATATTGCCAGTTGGCGTTTAAAAGAAACAGACCGACTCGCCGCCATGGCAAAAGAATTACGAAAATTGGGTGCCGATGTCATTGAAGGTGAAGATTATCTGCGTATTACCCCACCGGAAAATGGCCTAACACCCAACGCAGCAATAGATACCTATGATGACCATCGAATGGCCATGTGTTTCTCACTGGCTTCTTTAGCCATGCCCATTAGAATTAATGATCCGGAATGTGTATCCAAAACTTTTCCTGATTATTTTGCACAATTTTCACAAATCGTTAATACCTAAATAAATTAAATAATGCATACCCATAATATTCCCGTCATAGCCATTGACGGCCCTTCCGCATCCGGCAAAGGAACCGTTGCCCAGCTGGTTGCCAATACACTGGGCTTTCATTATCTCGATAGTGGCGCACTGTATCGTCTGGTTGCATTAAAAACAATGCAAACGCATACAGATATTACTGATATCACTAAGCTGGCAGAAATAGCCAGAAATCTTGCTGTTGTTTTTGAAAACAACAAGATTTTCCTGGAGGATAATGACGCCACTAATGCGATCCGCACTGAAGAATGCGGCATTCTGGCTTCAAAGCTGGCCTCTTACCCCCCGGTTAGAGAAGCGCTAACCGCACGTCAACGTGCTTTTTGCCAAATACCCGGCTTAGTTGCAGATGGACGCGACATGGGATCTGTTATCTTCCCAAACGCCCCACTTAAAATCTTTTTGACTGCCAGCGCGGGGGTCCGTGCACAAAGACGTTATAAGCAGTTGAATGAGAAAGGGATAAATGCTAATATCGCCGACTTATTGCGAGATATCGAAAAACGTGACGCACAAGATAGTAACCGTAGCGTCGCACCCTTGCAACAAGGTACAGATGCACGGTTGTTAGATACAACCACGCTTTCAATTACCCAGGCAAAAGAAACTGTACTCGCTTGGTATACTGAAATCTGCGCCAACAAATAGTGTTTGAATTCGAAATAATGGCTTTGCGCTTTAGATTCATATAAGCAAATGGGTTAAATTTTCTATCAAATAATTTTTTAACTAACCAACCCGCTGAATAACATCTCAGACGGGACAAATATGATCAGGTACTTTTTATAATGACTACTGCTTCCGTTGCAACAGACGCTCCAGAAAGTTTTGCCCAACTCTTCGAGGAAAGCCTTACACACCAGGAAATGCGCATAGGTGAGGTAATTACCGCTGAAGTTGTCCGCGTTGACTACAACATTGTTGTTGTTAATGCCGGGCTCAAATCCGAAAGTTTTATTCCAGTTGAAGAATTCAAGAATGACAAAGGTGAGATAGAAGCCCAACCAGGCGATTTCGTCAGTGTGGCGATTGAATCTCTCGAAGATGGCTACGGTGAAACACGCTTGTCTCGTGACAAAGCAAAACGCCTGACCGCATGGCATGATTTGGAAGAAGCCATGGAAAGCGGAAAAATTGTCAGTGGTCTAATCAATGGCAAAGTGAAAGGCGGCTTAACCGCGATGATTAACGGCATTCGCGCTTTTCTACCCGGCTCTTTGGTTGACATTCGTCCGGTCAAGGACACCACACCTTATGAAAATAAAGAAATGGAATTCAAGGTCATTAAGCTTGACCGTAAGCGCAACAATGTAGTCGTTTCACGTCGCGCGGTATTGGAAGAAACACAAGGTGCTGATCGCGAAACATTACTGGCAAGTTTGCAGGAAGGTGCAGTTGTGCAAGGTATTGTTAAAAATATTACCGATTATGGTGCATTTGTAGACTTAGGTGGTATTGACGGCCTGTTACACATTACTGACCTAGCTTGGCGCCGCGTCAAGCACCCTTCGGAAGTTGTCAATATTGGCGATGAAGTGACCGCCAAAGTACTCAAATTTGATCAAGAAAAAAATCGTGTCTCATTGGGCATGAAGCAACTCAGCGAAGACCCATGGGTTGGTTTATCACGCCGCTACCCGCAGCGTACCCGTTTGTTTGGTAAAGTGACCAACTTAACCGACTACGGTGCATTTATAGAAATCGAACAAGGTATTGAAGGACTGGTGCATGTCTCTGAAATGGACTGGACCAACAAGAATGTTTACCCATCTAAGATTGTACAGTTGGGTGATGAAGTCGAAGTAATGATTCTTGAGATTGATGAAGAACGTCGCCGGATTTCACTGGGCATGAAGCAGTGCCAGGTCAACCCATGGGATGAGTTCTCCATGAATCATGAGAAAGGTGATAAAGTCAGCGGCCAAATCAAATCAATTACTGATTTTGGCGTATTTATCGGCTTACCTGGCAATATCGACGGACTTGTTCACTTATCTGATTTATCCTGGAATCAACCCGGCGAAGAAGCCGTCTGCAACTATAAAAAAGGTGACGAGGTCGAGGCACTAATCCTGTCTATTGATGTCGAGCGTGAGCGGATTTCTCTGGGTATTAAGCAACTGGAAGGTGATCCTTTCAATAGTTTCGTTGCTGAAAATGATAAAAACAGCATCATTAATGGCACGGTCAAATCAATAATCGATGCAAAAGGCGCAATCATTGCCTTAAGCGACGAAGTAGATGGCTATCTGCGTGCCTCGGAAGTTTCGCGTGACCGCGTTGAAGATATCCGCACGCACTTGAAAGAAGGTGATAAAGTCGAAATCATGATCATTAATATTGATCGCAAGAATCGCACTATTAACCTTTCAATTAAGGCCAAGGATAAATCTGACGAAACCAGTGCGATGCAAAAAATCAAGGCACCTGCAAATGCAGGCACAACCAGTCTAGGTGCTTTACTCAAAGCTAAAATGGATAGCAAAAATACAGAGCAATAAGGAATATTCATGACGAAATCGGAGTTAATTTCCAGGCTTGCGGCACGCTTCCCGCAACTGGTAACCAAAGATGCTGAACTCTCTGTCAAAATGATTATTGACGCAATGGCTAAAAGCCTGTCAAATGGTCAGCGTATTGAGATTCGGGGATTTGGAAGTTTTGACTTAAACTATCGGCCACCACGGATTGGTCGCAACCCTAAGTCAGGTGCAAAAGTTCAAGTTCCAGAGAAATATGTACCGCATTTCAAAGCAGGAAAAGAAATGCGTGAACGTGTAGATGATATTAACAAAAAGAAGTAAATTAACAATTGCTGATTAATTCTGGGCAAATGGATGGTGAAATGAATTTATTCATCATCCACAGGCTCACGAATAAATCAGCATTTTTTAAATGAATGACAGACAAGATAAACGCTTATCTCGCTATCACTAATTACAATAACGAGCATTAAAGCAAAGATAAATAGAACATATAAATCACTATGTATTTAATCACATGGCTTTTACGTATCGGTATATTTGTACTGCTGGTTAGCTTTGCGGCAAATAATTCCGAAACAGTTACGCTAAATTACTATCTGGACAAATCCTATGATTTGCCATTAAGCGTTGTTTTATTGTTATTTTTTGCACTTGGTGTAGGCATGACCTATATATCCACCCCGTGTAAAAAATAATATTCATAAACAACCACTTAATGAACGAACCACGCATAATTGTTGCACTCGATTTTGACCGTGCAAATCATGCGCTGGATCTTGTTGCGCAACTTGACCCGCGTTTATGTCGCGTAAAAGTTGGCAAAGAACTGTTTACGACTGCCGGGCCACAACTGGTTGAGCAGTTAAAGAACAACGGTTTTGACGTCTTCCTCGATTTAAAATTCCACGATATCCCCAATACTGTTGCAAAAGCCTGCAAAGCAGCAGCCAGCATGGGCGTATGGATGATCAATGTACACGCATTGGGCGGCAGAAAAATGTTACAAGCCGCACGTGACGCACTGCCAATTAACACTAGCACCACCAAATTGATTGCCGTCACACTACTCACCAGCATGGATCGTAACGACCTACAAGATATTGGCTTGCAAGGTGAAACCCATCAAATTGTGCAACGTTTGGCACGGTTAACCAAAGACTGTGGATTGGATGGTATCGTCTGCTCCGCCTTGGAAGCGGAAAATCTGAGGAACACAATTGGCAATGATTTTTGTCTCGTTACGCCAGGAATAAGACCAGCCGATGGCAATCTGGACGACCAAAAACGTGTCGCCACACCACTGCAAGCCATTAAAAACGGCGCTGATTATTTAGTCATTGGCAGACCCATCACACAAGCCAAAGACCCACTGTTAGCCTTGCAAAAAATAAACCAAGAAATTAATACTCCGGAAAATTAACCCCTTAATCTCAAGACTCAAAACATTCCGATCACTATTTAGGATTTTGCACTCAAGGCCTCACCGTGGTCTGAACTTTTGGACATAAAGCACGATTAAATCACACAGTCGGCATCCGTACCATTGTTGGAATTTATCCAATGATTTGTTGTTTGGTTAAAAGTTGAAACACCGATATCCTTGGGTTACTTTTAAAGTGAGGCAATTCGCATACTTCAATTAATTTTCCTCCACCAGAACCTGGAATATATAATTTAATTTGATCGAAAAATAGATATTTATTGAAGTTACCATACGGCGGATGACGCAAGCTTATCCACCCTCGCTAAAAAGTGAATTATGAGTAATAAAAGAACATCAAAGATAGTTAAAGACGATGCTCTTGTTAATTCGATAAATATTTGGTAGCTGTATCTATTATATTTTCACCTTTAGTAAGAATGCTGATAGTGGCATTTGCAAAACGGTCTGTTTTCACAATTATATCTCCTGCTTTTTGAAGTTTTTTCCAAAAACCAGTAATTTCTTTTGTTTCAGTGGTTGCTTGTTTTTTTTCTAAGTCTTCTGCTTTGTCGTTAATATCAGCAAATCCGTCTTTGAACGCTTTCTTTATTGCTCTGCCACCTGCTATGGGGTAATTTCTGATTGCTTTTTCAATAATGTCAATTTGATTTATTGCAAATTCGTAAGTAACTCCTTCAATTTTAATTTCTTTAAGTTTGTTTTTAAAATTTTCTAATTCTTGTAAGAGTGTTTCAAGTTCAGTAAAGTCTGCTACTTGTTCAGATTCTAATATTTCTGAACAATAGCGAGGTGCAAGTATTGTTTCTGCGTTGAGTTTGGGTCTGTAAATTTCCCAAGCTCCGCTAAGATTTGTTGCAGATACTGTTTCCTTTATATGGTTAATGTATGGTTTATAAAGGCTTTCACTAAAGCCAGTGTTGTTCATTTTTTCTTCTATTAGGTTTACTTCATGTCTTAGCAGTATTAGTTTTTGGTTGACTTCGTAGGGATCTGTTGTCGCTATTGATTTATCTAGTCCAAATGCTTCTGCCCAAACCCCAGAGGTCGCTTCTTTAGGGTTTAATCTACTTAGAGTCTCCTCAGAAAGTCAGCAAACATTGTGAGTATAGCCTGACCTTTCCCTGAGACTTTGAAATATATTCAAGTAGTATGTAAACATCAATAGGCAGTATTTACAGCCACACGCGCGAAGCCAAATAAAAACCT
>JAJFJK010000172.1 GCA_021774075.1 Nitrosomonas sp.
TAGAGCCTCAACCAGCATATTCCATCAGGGACAGAGGAAATGTGAAATGTACCTCACTCAAAGTCCGGATGTATGGCTGCAATCTTATACCTTCTTAAAATCATTGACTGAATGCTTGGCAAAACGTGGGCGTCCATGTATTCCCCATGGATTAACAGATAATGAATCTAATGGAGCAATTTCAGTCGGAATGGTGAGATCACGAATTAACCAGCCTTCATACCAGCCAGACTCGTTATTGATAACAAACAAACCGGAAATGTCGGTGAACATATCAACAAAGGCCGCTGGGTCCTCAAAGCTCGTAGGATTTCCCGGCAAACCTTCTTTGGGTTCAAATACCATACGAACAGCGCCAATTGTTGGTAATCCGCCATTAGCAGAATTAGCTCCTGTTGGTAAAGCTTGATCATTTATACCAGGTATGGCTGCTGAGAACACATTAGGCTCAAACTCATCGGTATTTAACAGATAGTAAGCAAACAATAAGCTTGGATCATCTGCTTCAGAAAAAGCTACTGTAGGCACTGCAGAATGCGGTCGTAAAACCATTTCAATTAAAGTATCCTGCAAATCGCTTGGAAAGCCTCTAACATCTGTTCTCACAGTTTCAATTACAGATCGTATTTCTTGTATTTGCTGCGCTCTATCGTCCTCAGTACTCTGGGCCAAAAGACTCGAACTGGTTGTTAATAGCATAATACCGGATACTATTAAATAGCTTGATTTTATAAACTGATTCATAATATTTTCCTTTAATTGTAACTTCACAAAACTGATTCTTTTAGGGCAAACCAATAAGTATTTGACTGTAATTATTATTAGCAGCATCTAATGCACTTCTATTTCTGTCTGGGAAACAGTGACGGTATAAAATTCTCTGATATAACCCGCTATTAGAGAGAAAAAGTTATACTTATAAGTTATCTGTAAACTGCTAAGTATTAAAAAAATGGCACCTCTAAAGATCCAGATTTCATCCCAACTGCTGTATTGCGGAAAAATTGCTTACTGTCATATCAATCCATATGCTGCACTGCAAAATTTTTTCTGCGCCTTGCATTTGGGCGAACTCTAAATTTTTAGAAGCGCCCTAAAACCAGATGACTGCCCGGAGTAGAAAGAATTGCTATGAAAAAGCTATTTGTCATTTCAATGTTCAGATGTTCTTCTAATGGGTTGTTTTCTTGATGTTAATCTTCCTTATTTATTTAGAGGAAGATGCATTATTTATTGATAGATTCACAGATATGTCACGAATAATTCACTTTTTCATCACAAGAAAAAATGATATCCAGCATTTTTTCAACTAGCTTTTCAGCGTTACTGATCGGACATAACAATGCTTGGGTAAGCAATATTAGGCGTAATAGGAATAGAGATTGAACTTGCGCGCTTATTTCAGTGCTTTTAGTATCGACTGATGTATTTTTTCCAATTCTCAGCTTTTATTTATTATATTATTTAACAACTATTCACATTAATCCCAGGAGATAACCATGTCATTACGAATAAATGACCAAGCGCCAAATTTTGAAGTAGAAACAACACAGGGAAGGATTAATTTTCATGAATGGATTGGGGATGGATGGGCAGTATTGTTTTCACATCCAAAGGATTTTACGCCGGTATGTACAACTGAATTAGGTTATATGGCCAGCATCCAATCTGAGTTTGACAAACGTAATACTAAAATTATTGGTTTAAGTATTGATCCTATTGAAGATCATAAAAAATGGCTGGGTGATGTTGAAGAAGTCGGCGGTTCATCTGTTAATTATCCTGTAATAGCTGATACAGACCTTAATGTAGCCAAGCTTTACAATATGTTTGCTGCGGATGAAACGGGTAATGCAGAAGGGCGCACAGCAATGACTAATGCAACGGTACGTTCAGTTTTTGTTATTGGGCCAGATAAAAACATCAAATTGATGATTGTATATCCCATGACCACTGGGCGTAATTTTGATGAAATTTTACGTGTTATTGATTCTATGCAGTTAACAGCAAAGCATAAAGTCGCCACGCCTGTGAACTGGAAACAAGGCGAAGATGTGATTATTGTGCCTGGGGTAAGTAATGAAGAAGCGAGTAAGATTTATCTGGATGGCTGGGATACAGTTAAACCCTATCTGAGAAAAGTGAAACAACCACGGTGAGTTTTCATAACAAGAAATAGGATGAAAGGGCGTCATTTACCTTATTGATGGGGGCAGGCGAATATGTGCGTGCCATTGATTGCCCCCAATCTATTTGACTCAGGATAACTTAGCTATCAGCGGTTTTTGTGTCAGTCTTGTCTTTACCTCTGTCCTTAACACCATCCAGCACACCATTCGCAATTTTATTAATAAAATCAGCGGTGGCATGGGCTAGATGGGCACCGGCTTCCAGTTGGGCGTGACCTACGGAGGATATTTGCTGGGTAAAAATCGCCAGAGTTTCTTTTAACTGCGCACCAACTGCTGTGCCATTGTTTCTGGCATGATCGCCAAGGTCATGTAATGTGCTTGAAACTAATCCCTGAGTCGATTTGGCGGTATCTTGCAAGGTATCAACGAACAAGCTTTCTAAACTTTCCAGGTCTGAGCGCGAACGGGATAATTCTTTGTCGGAGAATTTTTGTGCGCGACCTGCTGCTTCCTCAAGCGCGAGTTTAGAGGCTTCTGCAAATCGCGCTAATGCAGAGTCCAGCCCTGTAACTGCTTCAGTGATCTGTGACTTTGCGCTGTGTGTTTGTTCGCTGGCATGTTGCAGTTGGTGCTGTGCGCCGTCACGTACACCTTGCATGACGGCTGTGATAATACGGCGCATTGAATCCAGGTCAAGGCTGTTGGCATTCATCGCCCTGAGCGTTATACGATGTACAGTGTCTTGGATATGTGTGCCATGTGCAAGGGCATCACGAATTTCTGTTTCGAGCGCCGTTAGATCATCACTCGTATCGGTAGTGTTGTTAGTTTCATTTTGCATGATCAGAAATCCTATTCAGTGAAAAGAGAAACGACGCGTTACTGTCATTCTCCTCCTGCAATGCTTAGTTGGTCAAGTGCATGTGAATACGTGGCCAACAGAGGTTATTAGGATGATTATGCCGCACATCCCCAATAGTGACCGATGCTGGTTTCGGGAGGTGTCAGGCTCGTTTCACGTTTGTCATTCGCCAACACCTTTATTAATTTAAGATATTTCACCATAGAATGATCTTTTGGGTTACCAATATGCTCAGCGCTCAGGTTTTTCAACCAATTCATAAAACCCTCGCCATTGTCCTTCTTCGACACATAGCGGCCGGGCCAGACACAAAAAGACTTGTCGGCGTGGATTACTAACTCTGGAGCATAATGTGCCTAGCCAAATTTTGGTACCAGGCTGACAGCATCTTTCTCATGCACCACACGAAGAAAGCGAAAATTGATTGCGTCGAGCTGCAATACCGACGAGCCAAATTTGTCGGTTACCCTGGGCTGGCCAAATGTCACAACGCGCTTCACAGTGTAGCCCGCAGTGCGAAGATAACCGTCAAGAATGGCGGCGATTGCGCCGCCTAAACTATGGCCGGTAATGTATACCGGTTGAGATTTATCAAGTTCTGGTTCAACCGCATCAAACACCCATTCGGCTGATTTTTTAAAACCGGTGTGTAGATTGACCTGAAAGCGTCGGCTGGTGCGTTTGGAGAAGTCCGCATCAAGGATGACATTTTTAAAATTGCTTGTGCCTCTAATCGCAATGTATTGGCCGGGGTTATCGGGTACCGTATCCGATACAATCACGCGTAATTTTGCTTCTTCCAGCGCATCTGTCTTGATAACGCTAGCGCCTTCTCCCATGGCGGATCTGATGGTATTAATATCATCTGAATAACTGGCTTTAGCGAGTTTTGCAAAGGTTTCTATTCTCGACAAACTTAACGGGCGTGTTTTAATACAGATTGGCGTTAGATGCATGGCAGCGGCGTCGACAACCGCATTAGATTGATCTGTTGTTGTGGGTTTGCAGCGGTCGTTCGCAATAGCCGTTTGTATGGCAGGAACTTCCAGGCCAGCGTTGGCTGTAATTGTTGGTTTATTTGGCGATACAGCAGCCTGTTCAGCCACAGTTTCCTGTATTGGCGGCGTCGTGACACAACCCATTAAAATCGCTCCGCCTAAGATGATGGCGATGGCCTGGTTTGGTAAGTAGGATGTGCCAACAAAAGGCGGCGCATCAACCAACTTATTCCAACCCGTCAATATCATCATTCTCATGACTCCCCCAATTCTCAGGATAAATGCCCTGCGCAACATAGCGATGAAAACTGGAATGAGGCCAGTCACGCACCTTTTCAACCCAGCCGTGTTTAACAGGATTCCAATGAATATACTCCACATGCCGGTTAAAATCGTTTTGGTCGCGTATCAAATGTTCCCAAAATCGACGTTGCCATATTCCTCTTTCTCGGCGAGATTTTCGGCTGGTAGAAATATTTTCGCCTTTTTCGATATGGCGTGAGAAATATCCTTTCAGCATGTTCCACCGATTGGAGAAATCCGTATCTGATTGGGGTAGCGTCCAAATACAGTGCATATGATCTGGTAGAATAACCACCGCATCCATGCGAAAAGCGCGGCGATGTTTGGTATATTCAAACGCCTCACGTAACAAATCAATTTTTTCCACAAGCAGCCGGTTATTTTTTCGTTGCGCAAGATTCACTGTAAAAAACCAGGAAGCGCCGGGCGCTTGGGGGCGTCGGTAGGCTGTCATTTTTTCTCTCAGGTTATTAATGTGTTTTTTTATGCGCCTCCTTACGTCGGCACATCCTACCTTGCTTGTTGATACAGCAGCCTGTTCAGCCACAGTTTCTTTTATTGGCAGTGTTGTGACGCAGCCCATTAAAGCCATTCCGCCTAAGATAATAGCAAAGGCCTGTATAGGCCATTTATTTGAAACATAGACGCTGGTTAGTCATGGTGATCTTCTTTTTTCCTTTTGCATGTAGGATGTGCCGACGCAAGAAGGCGCATCAATCGAAAACATAATTAACAACTGGAAAACAAGAAAAATGACAGCCTACCGACAATTCTCGTTCATAATGGTAATCAAAAATTATCCATAGGATTTAATACTCATTCACAAACTGTTTATGCACCCACAGGAACTCACGGCGTTTGTTTTGAACGCGCTCCAGGCCGCCAAAACTGTTTGCTTTGTCCTCTGTCCGAAGCAGGGCGTGCAATTCTCGTAGTACGGAACCCTGCGCGCGAATCGCCTGGCGTGTTTGGTTGAGATCAGATTTTTCATCAACAACCAGCCAATCACTGACTTCCTCACCACCTTTGATAAGTGCATCCGAGGTTTTTACGCCAAATTCCAACTGTTCAGCGATGGCTTTATATTCAGCATCATCTGTAGCCAGTTTGGTGCCGGGAACGGCAATTCTCAGCGCCAGACTCAGCGTTGTGGAGATAACCTTTATAACCGGAGCTGCTTTCTGAACCCATTCACGGGTGAGTTCAATTTCATAAACGCCACTATTATCGTCGGGTTTGTTGAGCGCGGTTAGGGGTAAGCGCCGGTGTTCGCACCACAAGGTGAGTTTGAATTTTTCCCGCGTCCATTGTTTCGGATTAAAGTGACTCCGCTCCACCGGCTCAAAGCTGAACAGACGCGGGCCTTCTTTGGCGGGATCGGTGAGTGTGGTTAACAGGGCTTCATATTGCTCATCAGCCTGGCTCATCAAGGTGCGAAGCTGTACATCAATGGAGTCAAATCCCTTTTCCACCGCACCGAGAATTTTTTCCTGTCCGATGGAAAGTTCTTCGAGTGCTGTTTGGTATTGCGGTTTGGGTTGCATTGTTGCCATGAGGTTATCAATCACGTGATATTCTCTACACACCGAACAACGAATTTTAGGCATTTCATTCGCTCTGTTTTCCAGCATTTCATCCTGTTCCAGAAGCCCCTTGCAGGTGTCAGTTGGACAGGGGACGAACATTCGGGCGTCCAGGCCCTTCCAGAAATGTTCCGTCAGCCACTGGATTTCAGAACAAAGATGATGAAGAAACCGTTCCGGGTAGGCTGCACGCACGGTGACTTGGAGATCACCGCCAATCTCCTCAATGAAGCCTCGTCCGTTGTAACCATCGTCCAGAATCATCCCTGATTTCCAGTGGCGGCTTTGGTGATAGTTGTTTCGCCCCAGAGAGTAGCGGTGCAGGCGCACAATCAGGCGATACATTAAGCCTTCGGCTTCTGTGGTACGGCCGGTTTCGGTGTCCAGTACGCGGCAAACCTGAGTGCGTTCCACATCACCGGGCTTGAGTACCCAATCCTCCTGCCAGCCTTCGGGTCGCGGGCCGGGGACAAGTTGAGCCAACAAGCTGGTGGGCGGCGCATCCGCTTGTGGCATCACCACCTGATAAGAGAGATCGAATTTAGCCATTAGGCGCAGGAAAACCGGGTGCAACTCTTGGGGGTAGCGATCCTTGGCGGGCTTGTCGGGGTTATGCCAGATTTTAGTTAGCCGGGTGTGTTCAATCAGGCCGCGAGCTTCTTTGGTGGCTTTGTCTTCCAACACAAAACCGACCGCCTTGCTGAGATACTCAGGGTTGAGGATGACAGTGTTTTTCAGGTTCTCATCGTTGCGGTAGTAGATGAGATGGCCCAGTTCATTGAGGATGACAGCGTAGGTGGTGGCCAGTTCTTTGGAAACGCTTTGCTCGTCGCACAGTTTTTCAAAATCCGCATAATGGATATAGGGTTCTTTTTCGCTACGTTTGCGCAGGGCATCCAGCACGTTTTTCCAACTGAGCGGCACCGTGCGCCCCACGCTGGGGATGGCGGCAGCCTCGCGCCCGATGGCGGCTTTGAGTTCGTCGAGTTGGTAGCAAACGCCATTTTCGTTCGGCTTACAGTCTATGTGGTGGACATCCGGCAATCAGGTCGCCAAACTCGTCGCGCAGGGCCTGCTCGTCAATATGGTCCAGCCGTTCAGTGGGACCGCCGTGGGTGGCGACGACCAGAATGCGCGGGCGTTCCTCCGGGCGGGATTCGTCGTAGGCGCGATGCTTTATCATCTTGATCCACTCTTCAACACAAGACTGCTCCGGTCCCCGGCGTGGCTCCCAGACTGCCAGGTAGACTGCCGGGGCGGTGAAGAAGAGCTGGTGGGTGTGGCGGTAGATATTCTGCCCGCCAAAATCCCAGCCATTGAGGGTAATTTCTGCGTCGTTGTCGGGAGCACTTACCGCCAGTGATTTGATATTCACTTCCACTCCATGGGTGGTCTCTCGTTTTTCAACAAAGGGTTCGCCTCGCAGCGCCGCCAACAGGCTGGTTTTGCCCACCCCGCCTTCGCCGACCAGGATGAGCTTGGCTTCGTTAAGGACGATTTGATCTTCGGCTTTGGCGCGCAGGTAGGCTTTGACGGTGTCCAGTCCCTGCTCGTAGGCGGCGGCCAGTTCTGGATTAAGGGGGTTGTTGTCGAGTTCTAGTTTGTTTAGATTTATGAGTTGCAGAAGTGACACTGGAAGTTCTGTAATTTTGTTACCTCTATATGAGCCATCCCCTAATATTATTATCTTGAGACTTGGCAAATCACATAACAAACTCGGAAATACCACAAATTGATTATCGGCTAAATCAATTTCTGTCAATGACTTTAAGGAGTTTATTGAATCTGGAAGAGTAGATAATTTATTTTCCCAAACCGAAAGTGTATGCAATTGTACAAGTTGGCCGATGGTCTCTGGTAGCGTCGTCAGTTGGTTATCATAGAGATAAAGCCACTGCAACTCCGTGAGTTGTCCGATGGTCTCCGGCAGCACTGTAAGTTGGTTGCCGGAGAGACTCAGCGACTGCAACGCCGTGAGTTCCCATAGCGAATCGGGGAGTTCGGCGAGTTTCTCAGAATCTTTCGTGCCATACTTTTGGCTCAGGTCAAGCTCCGTCGCCCCAGAGCGCCGCGCCTTATCGATTTTCTGTTCTGCGCTACGGTATGCTGCGTCCTTTGCCATCGTTTTCGCCTTTTTCTCACCAAACAATACGAGCCATTACCAATATTTTTTTATCTTTTTATGCATTTAATCAATTTTTTGGTTCATCCGGCAAGTACGTGCTTGCCGGATGAACCTTATTGTTTAAAAATAAAGGCGGTTTTCTGCCAGGCACTACTTTCATGCCATACGCAATTGCTCAAGACCATTCATATAAGGCTGTAATACGGATGGTATAGAAACACTGCCATCTGCGTTTTGGCAATTTTCCAGTATCGCCACCAGTGTTCGGCCTACCGCCAGCCCGGAGCCATTTAGTGTATGTAACAGTTCCGGTTTGCCTTTTTCATTGCGGAAGCGTGCCTGCATACGCCGTGCCTGGAATGCTTCGCAGTTGCTGCATGAAGAGATTTCCCGGTAGGTGTTTTGTGCAGGTAGCCAGACTTCTATATCGTAAGTTTTAGTCGCTGCAAAACCCATGTCACCGGTACATAAGGTCATGACACGATAAGGTAATTCCAGTTTCTGTAAAATCTTTTCCGCGTGGCCGACTAATTCTTCTAGTGCGTCGTAGGATTGTTCCGGGTGCACAATATGTACCAGTTCCACCTTATCAAATTGGTGTTGGCGAATCAGGCCGCGTGTGTCCCTGCCGTAGCTGCCCGCTTCAGAGCGGAAGCAGGGGGTGTGCGCGACAAATCGCATGGGGAGAGATTTAAGCGCTACGATTTCATCGCGTACCATATTGGTAATGGGTACTTCAGCGGTTGGAATTAAATGGAAAGTGGGTGAGTTGTTATCTTCAGAATTGCTTTTTCCACCGGCATGTACGGCAAACAAGTCTTCTTCAAATTTTGGTAATTGGCCGGTGCCACGAAGACTATCCTGGTTCACCAGATACGGCACATACGCTTCGACATAACCATGTTCCTGCGTATGCGTGTCCAACATGAATTGTGCCAGTGCGCGGTGTAAGCGTGCCAGACCACCCGTCATCAGGCTAAAACGCGCGCCACTCAATTTTGCAGCGGTTTCAAAATCCAATAATCCCAAATCTTCACCAATAGCGACATGATCTTTTACTTCAAAATCAAGTGCGCGTGGTTTACCCCAGCGACGGATTTCTTTATTATCTTCTTCGTTTTTTCCGGTGGGTACGCTGTCATGCGGCAGGTTGGGTACTTCAAGTAATATTTTTTGTAATTCAGCCTGAATGTGTTCCAGCTGGTTTTCTGCTTGCTTTAATTCGTCACCGAGTTGCGCAACTTCGGCCAGAATCGCGCTGGCATCTTCGCCTTTGCTTTTCGCGTGGCCAATTTGTTTGGACGCAGTGTTGCGTTTCGCTTGCAGTTCTTGTGTATGGGTTTGTACTTTTTTGCGTTCCGCTTCCAGCGCATTGAATGCTTCGGCAGGAAAATTGAATCCCCGCTTGGCAAGGGTTGCCGTGACGTTTTCCAGATCGGTGCGTAATTGTTGAATCTCTAACATGCAAACTCCAAAATAGCGGTAGTGATTATTTAAATTTTCTTTTTGGATTGTTCATCCAGCTTGCGTAAATAGGCTAATTTTTCTGAAATCTTCTGCTCTAAGCCATAGGTCGTTGGCTGATAAAAATTAACTTCGGATTCAGGTATGTCATCTGGAAAGTAGTTCTCTCCAGCAGCATAGGCATGCGGGCAATCATGGGCATAGCGATAAGTTTGTCCATAGCCGATGTCTTTCATCAGTTTTGTTGGAGCATTGCGCAAATGCATGGGTACGCGACGTGATTTGTCTCGCTTGATAAAAGACTGCGCTTTATTATAGGCCAAATAGGCTGCGTTGCTTTTAGGGGCGCAGGCCAGATATAAAACGGCTTGTGCCAATGCGAGTTCACCTTCAGGGCTGCCCAGTCGTTCATAAGTTTCGCAAGCGTCCAAGGTCATGCGCAGCGCTCGTGGGTCAGCAATGCCAATATCTTCTGTCGCCATACGGATGAGTCGCCGCCCAACATACAATGGGTCAGTGCCGCCATCCAACATGCGGCATAGCCAATAAAGCGCTGCATCGGGTGAGGAGCCCCGCACAGACTTGTGCAAAGCGGAGATTTGATCATAAAACGCATCGCCACCTTTATCAAAACTGCGAGCACTGCGTGACAGTGCATTATGTACATAATCCGTGCTGATTTCTGAAAGTTGTTCGGTTTCGGCTGCGTTGTTTAATTGTTCTAACAAGTTCAGTAGGCGTCTGGCATCGCCATCAGAAAACTCAATGAGTAACTGTTTGGCTTCATCGGAAAACTGCAAGTGCGGCAAAACATTTTGTTGTGCGTGCTCAAACAGTTGTGTCAGTTCTTGTTCAGATAAGGCGGTAAGTATATAAACTTGGGCACGTGAGAGTAATGCGCTGTTGACTTCAAATGAAGGGTTCTCGGTTGTGGCGCCGATAAATGTGATTAGCCCTTGCTCGACATGCGGCAAAAAAGCATCTTGTTGTGATTTGTTAAACCGGTGCACTTCGTCAACAAATAAAATCGTGTGGCGTCCCGTTTGTTGTAACACGATTTGTGCGCGCTCAATGGCTTCGCGGATATCTTTGATACCGGATAACACAGCGGATAAGGCAATAAACTCCGTGTTGAAAACGGCTGACATGATGCATGCCAGCGTCGTTTTCCCAGTTCCGGGTGGGCCCCATAAAATCATTGAATGTGGTTTGCCCGATTCAAACGCAAGACGCAACGGTTTGCCTTTGCCCAATAAATGCTGCTGGCCGATCACGTCGTCTAGATTCTTAGGGCGTAATTGTTCCGCAAGTGGCTGTTTAGGTACGTTATCGGCAAACAGATCAGTCACTGATAACATCCGCGTTTTCAGGAGGCGTGAAGGTGAAAAAATCAGCAGGTAATACCGGGTTCTTGTTTAAATCAGTGAAACTGAGTAATGTGGTTTGGCCGAAACTATCACGTAATGCCATAACTTCCAGTGTGCCGTCGAGTGTGAATCCAAGTTGGATGAACTCAAATGTACTTTCTTTGTTTTTTGGAATGGCTTCCAACCATTCTAATTCATTTTGTTGTCCCAGCTCGGTCAGCTCAAAATTATCTTCAATGGCGCTATCACCTGCCAGTAAAGCAGCCGGGCTGCTGCCAATGGCGATGTCAAATTGACGTACGGTGACTTGATTCAGGTCGGCATCATAAAACCAAACGCGTTCGCCATCACCAACAATTAATTGCTCATAGGGTTTTTCATAAATCCAGCGAAATTTACGCGGGCGCTCGAACTGCATCGTGCCACTGGATTCTTGTATGGTGCGTCCATTTTTGTCCAGCAAAGTTTGTGCAAATGTGGCACTCACTGTTTTTGTTTCATGGATAAAGTTTTTCAAGCTTTCGGTGGCAGAAGCGCCTGCTATTGTTGGCAGCAGAATAAGTAAACAACATAAAAATAAATGCTTTGGGTGGTTCATAAAGTTCCCAAATGATTAGAAGAATTGACGAGGGTGGTTAATATTAAGTACGCGATCATAAATATTTTAACAAAACTCGCTGATTATTACAGGGCTATGCCATTGGAAATATTAATAACTTTTGGACGGCTATGTGCTACATA
>JAJFJK010000173.1 GCA_021774075.1 Nitrosomonas sp.
TTCCAGCATGCGCGACCATTCATGCAATGCATTATTTGCTACAGCAAGTTTATACACCGCATCAGCATATGGTCTCGCAACAGTAAGTGCCTCAGCCATTATTTCAATTCTTCCTCAATTGAAGCAAGCAAGTCTGCGTGTACATTTACATCAACTTCACGTCGAAGTATTTTACTCGCACCTGCAACGGCTAATTGCGCAACATTTTGACGCAACGCTTCTTTTGCACTGAATACTTCATTCTCTATTTCAGCTCTTGCACCAGCCAAGATACGATCACCTTCTTCTTTTGCTGAGTTTTTCGCTTCCTCAACAATTTCCGACGCACGTTTCTCTGCTTGCTGAATGATCTCAGACGCTTGCTGTTTAGTATCTTTCAGCACTTCAGTAGAGCGATGACTAGCTAGTTCCAACTCATGCCTGCCACGTTCTCCAGCTGCCAATCCATCTGCTATAGTTTTCTGACGCTCTTCAATTGCGCTTAGCAAAGGCGGCCATACATACTTGACAGTAAACCAAATAAATATCGAAAAGGCTAACGCTTGCGCAATTAATGTAAAGTTAATATCCATGACTAACCCATATATTGTTTCTTAACAATGACATTATTATTGAATAACTGCCAACAATGGATTACCAAATGCAAATAACATTGCCAAACCAACTGCAATAATAAATGACGCATCGGTTAAACCTAACAACAGGAATACCTTACCTTGCAAGGTTGGGATCATTTCTGGCTGACGTGCTGCGCCTTCAAGAAAACGGCTACACATGATACCCACACCGATACACGCACCTGCCGCACCAAGACCGATCATCAGACCGATACCAATTCCAGTATATGCTTGGATCAGCGCCAAATACTCCAAATTTTCCATTTTAATTTCCTTTCGTTAAGATTAATGATTTTGCAACAAATAAAACTTTTGTAGATTAATGTGATTCATGCGCCATAGATATATACACCACTGACAGCATCATGAAAATAAACGCTTGTAAGGTGACGATTAAAATATGAAATATCGCCCAACCTGCACCAAGGAATACACCAAAGATGGTACCCGCTATTCCCGTAGCCGCCCACATACCAATCAACAGAAATATTATTTCTCCAGCATAAATATTTCCAAACAAACGTAATGAATGCGACAGTGGCTTGGATACATACTCGATGAAGTTAAACAGCAAGTTTAAGATCCAAAGCAGCGGATTACTACCAAATGGCGTACAACACAATTCACGTATCCACCCCCCCAGACCTTTAACTTTGATACTAAAGAATATCATCAGGAAGAAGATGGAAAGTGCCAATGCGAAGGTTGTATTGACATCTGTAGTCGGAACCGTTTTCCAGTAATACAGACCAAATACATGTTTATAGATCCAAGCCATGATATCGATAGGCAGGATATCCATCGTATTCATTAACAGCACCCAAACAAAAATAGTTAATGCTGTGGGCGCAACAAATACATGCCGATTACCGTGAAATGTATTCTTCACTTCGTTATCAATAAACTCAATCGTTAGCTCGACAAATGCCTGGCGCTTGCTAGGAACACCTGGTGTGGCTTTACGCACAATCAACCAAATGGATCCCAAACCGAAAATACCCAATATTATCGAAGTTACCAGGGTATCAACATGCAATGTCCAAAATGCACCTTCGTTTCCACCTACCTGAGTTGTCAAATATGTTAAGTGATGCTCAATATACGACGATGGGGTAAGTTCTTTATCTGCTGCCATGCGTTGCCACTCTAATATTAATTATTTATCTTATTCTTTGTATGATCTGATACAAACAATGCCATGCTATGAACAATAACCGTAATGACGAATGTCCCTATAAATGCGAATGCGTTAACATCCTCATAAAACCTGAACACCAGCCACAACATCATTATTATCAAAATTATTTTTACAGCCTCAGCTCGTAATGCTGTGCGTATTGTTTCGCTGGCCGAATACCCCTTATGACGCGAAACAATTATCGCAAACGCTGCAGAGGACACAAAACTTACCGATCCTCCGAGAAATGCTGATATTGCACTTTGTAAATCAACTAACAGCCCTACTGCTATCGCGATAACTATAGTCACCAGTAGCTGCCAGCGTAGAATTATTCTTAATGGCCTATTTTCAATCCAAGACATACATCCCTCATTCTCGGAGCAGGCGAAATATCTACACTCTGAAAAACGCGCATTTTATCCTGATTAGTCATCAACGTCAATGTGAAATCACTTTACTTTAAAAGAGATTCAACGCGACTATTACGATAAATTACGGAGATTTAAAAAGGCTTTCGTATAATCAATTCTTTAATAACAAAAGCCAGAAGAAACAACTACAAACAAACTTGTTTACAGTTATTCTACTGGCCTTGTTTCAAATCTGGTTGACCACCGCTCTACTTAAAAGTAAAAATAATGATCCAACAGTAAAGCAACAAATAATAGTGCTAAATACAGAATGGAATAGCGGAAGGTTTTCTTTGCCAACTCATCACTGTAATTGCGATAAATCATTATTGCATAGTACATAAATATTGCATTAAGTACCGTTGCACCCGCCAAATAAATCAAACCACTCATTTGTGTAATATAAGGCAATATCGTCACGATACACAGAATAACGGTGTACAGTAATACATGCAGACGGGTAAATTGATCGCCATGTGTGACAGGCAGCATCGGCATGCCTATGGCCGCATATTCATTCTTGCGGTACAGCGCTAGCGCCCAGAAATGCGGTGGCGTCCATGCAAAAATTATCAGAAATAATAGCAATGCATCCGCGGTTACATCACCTGTTACCGCTGCCCAACCCAATACTGGCGGCATGGCGCCTGATGCGCCACCAATGACTATGTTTTGCGGTGTTAGCGGCTTCAATATAATAGTATAAATAATTGCATAACCCACAAATGTACCTAAGGTTAACCACATCGTTAGCGGGTTGACCCATTGGTACAACATAAACAAGCCCAGACCACCAACTAAAGCCAAAAAGAAGGATGTTTCCGGCACACTGACTTTTCCTTGAGGCAATGGGCGTCCTTTCGTTCTGGCCATTACCGCATCCATTTTTTGTTCGACCAAGCAATTGAGCGCTGCTGCAGCACCTGCAACTAACGCAATACCAATCGTTCCAAAAATTAACGCATCTAATGGCACAGCGCCGGGAACAGCTAAGAACATCCCTATCACGGCAGTGAAAACGATCAATGATACAACGCGTGGTTTGGTCAAGCGATAAAACTGGTTTATGCGTGACGCAGTTTCATGCCAAGTTAAACTTGTAGACATTCCATTCATCTCCTATTTTCTTTCGAGTTGAATACTCATTTCTTTTCAGTAATGCAGATTCATATCTACATTAAAAATAATAAAAAGCTTTAATGCTCCATCTGTGAAACATGTAGCAAGTGTTTGATATCTTTACCGACTAATGTAGGATCATGATTTTCTGGAAAACGCATCATCAAGTTCCCCATCGGATCTATCACATAAATATGATTTCTTTGTGATTCAGCGGGCGTAATGTAGCTCAATAATTCGCTGTCTTTTGCATTGATGAAATGTGTTCCGTCATATTTCTCTTTTAATTCGGGATTCACTTCTACATTGTCGTCAATAAGCCAGAGGCGTTCTACACGATTCATCTCTCTATTTTGTACCAAACGTACCTGACGAAGATGATAAATTTTCGTTAGACACAATTCATCACAGAAGCCTGAATCCACCATAACCAATGCCCATTTTCCATGCAAGTCTTTCATCCTGAAAATTGTGTTATCAACTTGACTTACACCCGAGCCAGATATTTGTTGTATTTCTAAAATCTCACCGTAGTTAGCACTGCCAGGCCTGTAATCACTGAAGAATAGGCTATAAGATATAACAACTGGCGCTAACATCAATGCTAATATAGATAGAAGCTTAATTCTGTTACTTCTTCTAAGTTGTTCTTTTGTCTGTTCTTTTGACATTTAATACCAAGAATATAATTATTGCTGTTGCTGCCAAAGAAAACCATTGAAAGGCATAACCTAAATTTTTAGCAGCGCCTGATTCTGGTCTATCCCAATCCCGCATAAGACCATCATCTGTTTCGTTTTTTTGCAATACCATGACTGGCTGTAGCTCAAGTCCGGTTACTTCGCGATAACGTTGCAAATCGAAGTTATCCCAGACTGGCCCAGGATTTATCTGGCTAGACAGTTCAAGCATCCTCAATTCTGGTGATATCACAATACCTGTCACTTGTGTTTCACCCTGCAAAGAAGATACTTCAGGCAAAATAGACCGATCCCCGCCAGTAGCAATCCACCCTCTGTTTACAAGAATACTTAACAAACTATTTGAAATTCTGACGGGCGTCAGCACATGATAGCCTGCATGCCCTTTATGGGTTTTATTATCTATATATATCGTATGTTCAGATTTAAATTCACCAGTAATCTCAACTTCACGATATTCATAATCATCCAGCTTTATTAAGGTACCAGGTATTGTCACTACGGGTTCTTTTGCAAGGTTCTCCAGCTTGTCATGCTGCTCATTCTTTTCATCAGCACGTGACAACTGCCATTTTCCAAGTTCTACGAACATAATTACAAAAGCTATGGTGACAATAATGGTCCATAATTTTGGTTTAAAGCTGTATCCCAATACAATCATTTTGTCTTTACGAATTTAACTGCAAGACAGCTTATTTTATTAGGAAACAACCTAATTTTATAGCCAGCTTTAGATAAAATTTCTTAATAAGTCTTTATTTTGAATTTCTTCATAGTTCAAAAACAAAAGATTCCAAGCTTTTACACAATACCAGATCATCTTTTAATCTGACATCTCCCCTATTTACAGGTGCAAAAGTTGGAATCTTTGTTTTAACTTATTGCAAACTGCTTATTTACATTAAATACACGAAAATAAACAATCCTAACCATACCACGTCAACAAAGTGCCAATACCATGCAACGCCCTCAAAGCCAAAATGTTTTTCAGCCGTAAAGTGCCCTGCAGAGCAACGGAAATAGATAACCGTCAGCATAATTGCACCAACTGTCACATGGAAACCATGGAAGCCCGTCAACATAAAGAATGTTGAACCGTACGCACCTGTTGTCATTTTCAGATTAAGGTCTTGATAGGCATGAACATACTCGTAGGCTTGGCAAGCTATGAATATAGCACCGAGTACAATTGTTGCTAACAACCATTTCTTTAAGGCTTCACGTCTATTTTCCTTGATTGCATAGTGCGCAAGTGTACAAGTAACACCCGAACTAAGCAGTAACAGCGTATTTATCGCCGGCAATCCCCATGCACCCATTGGTGTAAATGGTTCGTGTACACCTGGCCCTGTTGTCGGCCATGCGCCATCGTATGCTGGCCAGAAATCTTGGCCTAAAACTAAGCTCTCTTCTTCCAACCATGGTATTGAAAAAACACGCATGTAAAATAAAGCACCGAAGAATGCGCAAAAGAACATGACCTCAGTTAAAATAAACCAACCCATTCCCCAGCGAAAGGAAACATCAACCTGATCATTATATTTTCCACCTTCACTTTCTTGTGCAACTGTGCCAAACCAGGCAAACATCATATAAATAAGTATGGCGAAGCCTATTGCCAGCAAGCCATAACCAAGCTCCATCTTATTCATTGTTAGTGCAGCACCAAATCCCATAAAGAGTAGCGCTGTAGACCCAATAATCGGGTATGTCGATGGCGCTGGGACATAATAGTGACTGGATTCCTGACTCATTCTTATCCTCCTACTTATGATTTATATAAAATTTAACGTAAAACAAAATTAACCAGTAACAGCACACTTAACACAAAAAGCACACCACCAATGAGACCACCTATGATCACTTGCGCTGGTTTTAAATTTTCAGCATCAAACTCATGATCACTTTTTCTACGGATACCCATAAAAGCGGACATCACCGCTTTTGCAATTTGCAGCACGGTTGCATTTTTTTCATTATGCTCAACCTTTTTATTCACACTTGATCCTTATTGATCCCTAATTGCTTGTGAGCCATCAGGTAATTCAAAAAAAGTATATGAAATTGTTACCGTATGTATATCTGCTGGCAAATTCGGCTCTATAACAAACTGCACCGGCATTTGCCTTGTCTCATGTGGTTTAAGCACCTGCTTCGTGAAACAGAAGCATTCAAATTTCTTTAAATGCTTGTCCAAAAAGCGTGGACTGTAACTTGGTATTGCTTGTCCGTTAATTTCACGATCCGAATTATTTGTAATTTCGTACATCACATCTACTGGCTCACCCGGATTGATACGGACGCTACGTTGCAGCGGCTTGAATTGCCAAGGCAATCCTGTTGTATTAGCATCAAGCTCTACCGTAACCCAGCGACCCGTATCTACCCAGTTCTCCTCAACCAGTACGTCCGCCTGCAGCAAATTATTTATTCCTGTTACTTCACAGAACTTTTCATAGAATGGCACTAACGCATAACCGAAGGCAAACATTACTAATGTAAAAATTAGCAACTTCTTCATAACTGTAAGGTTAGCGTTAGCTTTACTTGCTACCATTCTTTCAAAATCACCACTAAATAAAGTGCAACAATCGTAACTAGCAGATACATTGCTGTCCTAATTTTCTTACGTTTCAATTCTGTATCTTCTTGCGACATACTTTTCTCTATCTTTCCTTATTTAACAACTGGTGGCGTTTCAAAACTATGATACGGCGCTGGTGACGGCAAATGCGTCCATTCCAATGTCGTAGCGCCATCCCATGGTTTATCTGCTGCCTTTTCACCACTACGGATACAACTGATAACAATGTAGAGGAATAAAAGTTGAGTCAATCCAAATCCGAATGCACCAATGCTAGAGATCTTATTGAAATCAGCAAACTGCAATGCATAGTCTGGAATTCTACGTGGCATACCCGCTAAACCTAAGAAATGCTGAACGAAGAATGTCAGGTTAAAGAAGAACATTGACAGCCAGAAATGCCATTTACCTAATGTTTCGTTGTACATACGACCGGACCATTTTGGTATCCAGTAATATACGCCAGCAAAAATGGCGAACAATGACCCAGACACTAATACATAATGGAAATGCGCAATTACATAGTAGGTATCTTGAACTTGAATATCAATCGGCACGATTGCACAAATTACACCACTAAATCCACCAATCACAAACAGGAAGATAAAGCCGATTGCAAATAGCATTGGCGTTTCAAATGTCATAGAGCCTCGCCACATGGTGGCCGTCCAGTTAAACACCTTCACCCCTGTCGGTACCGCAATCAGCATCGTGGCATACATGAAGAATAATTGTCCAACTGTCGGCATGCCTGCTGTAAACATATGGTGCGCCCATACAAAGCAAGACAAAATTGCAATGGATGCCGTTGCATAGACCATTGAAGAATAACCAAACAAAGGCTTACGTGAGAAGGTAGGAATCACTTCTGAGACAATACCAAATGATGGCAAAATCATAATATACACTTCTGGATGACCAAAGAACCAGAATATATG
>JAJFJK010000174.1 GCA_021774075.1 Nitrosomonas sp.
ATGTATTATTTTGGAATGATGAAGATCTGGCTAGAAAACTTGGTCAATATCAGAACTACCATAACAAAACGAGCGCGCATTCATCTTTGGATAGGAAAACACCAAATCAGAAAGCAGCAGATAACGATATTCCAAATAAAATGATATCTCTGAGAAATAACCACTGGAAATCATACTGTCATGGACTATTCAATTTACCAGTTATCGCTTAATAATAGTAATTCGCACATAACTGGTACCTTTGAAAAATATTCTCTGGAAATCTCACTGTCGTGGACTGTTTAATTTGCCAGTTGCAGCTTAAAAATAGTAATTCGCACAGAACAGCCTGGAAAGAAAGTAAAAGAGTGCCCCAGTAATGGTTGCAAGATTCTTTCAATGTAACCCCCGCGTAACCCCGGAAATAAAAATGGCTTGCAGATGAACTGCAAGCCATTGATTTAATGGTGGGTCTGGTTGGACTCGAACCAACGACCAAGGGATTATGAGTCCCCTGCTCTAACCAACTGAGCTACAGACCCTAATTATTATTAATTCTTTTACCCGTTTCCTGTATCCAAAAAGCTGCGCAAACGCTCTGAACGTGCTGGATGACGTAGTTTGCGTAGTGCTTTGGCTTCTATTTGCCGAATGCGCTCACGCGTGACATCAAACTGTTTGCCTACTTCTTCCAAAGTATGGTCGGTGTTCATTTCAATACCGAACCGCATGCGCAGCACTTTCGCTTCACGCGGTGTTAAAGAGTCGAGTATATCCTTAGTAACGCCCCGTAAGCTAGCATAAACTGCGGCATCTGCAGGCGCCATGGTTGCGGCATCTTCGATAAAATCACCCAGGTGTGAGTCTTCGTCATCACCAATAGGGGTTTCCATGGAAATGGGTTCTTTGGAAATCTTGAGAATCTTGCGAATCTTTTCTTCCGGCATCTCCATTTTTTGTGCCAGTACGGCTGGTTCCGGCTCTTGTCCTGTTTCTTGCAGAATTTGGCGCGAAATACGATTCATTTTATTGATGGTTTCAATCATATGCACCGGAATACGAATAGTACGCGCCTGATCTGCAATAGATCGGGTAATGGCCTGACGTATCCACCATGTGGCGTAGGTAGAAAACTTATAACCTCGCCGGTACTCAAATTTATCCACCGCTTTCATCAAGCCAATGTTGCCTTCTTGAATGAGATCAAGAAATTGCAGACCACGATTGGTATATTTCTTAGCAATGGAAATCACCAAACGCAAGTTAGCTTCCGTCATCTCTCGTTTGGCGCGACGCGCTTTTGCCTCGCCCGTCGACATCTTGCGATTAATTTCCCTCAGGTCTTTGATTGAAATACCAATTTTTTCCTTCAGCGAGAACAGGTTTTGTTGTTCTTCCATAATTGCAGGCTTATAGTGATCAAGTGCCGTGCTATATGGCTTTTCTGGATCAATCTCTTGCGTTACCCAATCAAAGTTTGTTTCATTGCCGGGGAAAGATTTGATGAAATGATTACGTGGCATCCTCGCTTTGGATACACACAATTCCATGATTTTACGTTCAAACCTGCGTACATCTTTAACCAGAGAGCGCTGCATGTTACAGAGTTTTTCCACCAGTTTCGCAGAAAAACGAATGGCCATCAGTTCAGCTGAAATCTGCTCCTGGAACAACATGTATTGCGTGCTATAAGGGCCATCTTTTTCAAGAAGAACCTGCATTTCAGCATGTATGTCGCGTATGACTACAAAGCGCTCCATTGCATCAGTCTTTAGTTTCAGCAAATTTGCAGTGGCAATTGCCGCAGTGTTTTCATCGTCCACGTCACTGGAACCCAATTCTTCTTCCAATGACTCATCAGAAACTTCTTCATTAACGATGTCCTGGGCATTTGCATCAAGCAAACCATCCACGACTTCATCGACACGCATGTTGTCTTTTTCAATTTCTGATGCGAGCTCAACAATCCGCGCGATTATCGGTGGACAAGCAGAAATCGCCTGAATCATATGACGCAAGCCGCCTTCAATACGTTTGGCTATTTCAATTTCACTTTCACGCGTTAACAGGCCGACTGAACCCATTTCCCGCATGTACATGCGCACAGGATCAGTGGTTCGTCCAAATTCCGAATCAACTGTGGAAAGCGCTGCTTCCGCTTCTTCAGCCACATCTTCATCGGCTACGGCTGACGCCGCATCTGACATCAGCAATGTTTCCGCATCGGGTGCTTCATCATGTACAGAAATGCCCATGTCATTAATCATGCTGATGATGCCTTCTATTTGCTCAGCATCCAACATGTCATCGGGCAGATGATCATTTATTTCTGCGTATGTTAAGTAGCCACGTTCTTTGCCCAGCACAATCAGTCTTTTCAGACGCATGCGCCGCGCTTCGATATCTTGCGGCTGCTTATCGCCACCCTTGGCGGCAGAAGCTGACTCAAGACTTGAAAGCTGGTCTTTAATTGCAGCAGCTTTGCCTTTCTTTGTCGCTCTAGTTCTGGTTTTCTTTGTTGTGTCTGGCTGCGCTTCTTTAGCGGCGATTACCGCTTTGGCAATTTCAGTCACGCTATTACCAGATGTTTCATTTCGTGCTTTATCTTTTGCTGCAGCCTTATTTGTGGTTTTCTTTACAGTTGCTTTTACTTTTGGTTCAGCTTTAGCTGTTACTTTTCTTACTTGTTTTTTTACCATAGTTTTATTATCGGTAGCGTTTTCTTTAATAGCTGCCACTTTCTTTTTAACTTCACTATCTACTGCCTTAACCGCTTTTGTCTTTGACATATTAAGTTCCAATAATATGGATAAATAAAAGCTGAAAAATGGGTCAGTATATCAAAATTCGATAATCCTGACACATTACATTAACTTCATAACATTGCCAGCCGCTTAAGCTCCTGCTTCTCCTCGTCAGTCAACATGCTCAAGGACTTATTCTGTAATTCAGTCATCTGCTTCTTACGTTGCAATTCTTGTAACTTCATCAATGCACCGGAAAACTCCGCTTCCAAATCAATAGATTCATCCCATTCTAACGTTTCACTTTCAACACTTTCCAACAAAGTTCTATATGGGCTATCTTGTAAATAAATTAATATTGAAGCTGTCGTTTCGCTTTCAACCAAACTGGGATGCGCATCAAGAAAATCAATCAGCGATTCTAAAGCCGCTATTTCCTCAGTATGCTCATCACACGCTGCCAGTAAGTTCCTATCTAATTTACCAATATAGCCCGGACTATAAAGAAGAATTAGAATGAGCCAATGATAAGGGGTAACAGGCGCTTTCCTTGGCGCTGTCTCCCGTGTACGTTGCCTGGAACTACGCTTAATCTGCAATAGCTCCTCTAATTCCTCCTGACTCATGCCACTTAGTTGAGACAACCGTTTTAACAACATCAACGCCAACGCAGGTGCCTTTACCTGCTGCAACAACGGCTTTACATCACGAACCAATTTGGCGCATCCTTCACTGCTTTGCAGGTTCGTTTCTTGCGTAAGCGCCTTAAACAAAAATTCTGATAATGGCATTGCTTGCTTGAGTTGTTGCTCAAAAGCCTGCTTGCCAAATTTATTCACATAACTATCCGGGTCTTCCCCCTCAGGTAAAAAAAGAAAACTCAGCGATTTGCCATCCACCAGTTGCGATAAACTATTTTCCAATGCACGCCATGCTGCTTTCTTACCGGCCTTGTCACCATCGAAACAAAAAATAATCCGATCCGTCTGGCGTAAAAGTTTTTGTATATGAAAAGGGGTTGTTGCCGTTCCCAACGCCGCCACCGCATAATCAACACCATGCTGGGATAACGCCACCACATCCATATAGCCTTCGACTACCACAACACACCCGGCATCACGAATCGCCCGACGCGCAGAAAAAAGGTTATAAAGTTCTCGACCTTTTTCGAATAATTTAGTTTCCGGCGAGTTTAGATATTTAGGTTCTTCCGGTTCAATTACCCGCCCCCCAAAGCCTACTATCAAACCTTTCTGGCTCAAAATCGGAAACATAATACGATCTCTAAAACGATCATATTGTTTTTCACCATCCTCACTCACGACAATCAGTCCGACGTTCACCAATAAACTTTGCGTCGCCTCTGATTTATAATCAGTAAAAACTGCCTCAAGATTTTGCCAATCAGCTGGCGCATAACCTATTGCAAAACGTGCCGCTGTTTCCCCTGATAACCCCCGTTTCTTAAGATAAGCAATAGCTTTTTCAGAAGCCTTAAGCTGCTCCCGGTAAAAACGGGTTGCGGTCTTCATCACTTCAAACAAATCTTGTGAAGACGCTTCCAGACCACCACCATGCGCATCATCAGAAGAATGATACGAATTATCGGGTTCCGGCTGTTGTTCGGGGACCGGCATACCCATAGAAGCCGCCAAATCATTAACAGCCTCAACAAAACTCAAGCCATTGTATTCAATCAAAAAACTGATTGCATTACCATGTGCGCCACAACCAAAACAATGATAAAACTGCTTGCTTTGGCTTACCGTGAACGAAGGGGTCTTCTCACTATGAAACGGGCAACATGCGACATAATTAGCGCCCGCTTTTTTGAGCGGAACATGGCGATCAATCGCATCGACAATATCTAAACGATTGAGCAAATCATGAATAAAAGGCTGAGGAATCATCTATCGAATAGTAATCAATAATACCCAGCAATTGTATCGAAAGAATTTAAACCAATAAAAAACTTTCTAAATCATCAGGCAGATATTTTGCCTTTTACAAGCGCTGATACCTTGCCCATGTCGGCACGTCCTGCCAGTTTAGGTTTCAATATTGCCATCACCTTACCCATATCCTGCATACCCTTCGCGCCACTCATTGATACTGCCTCAACCACCAGAGACTCAACCTCTGAGTCGCTCAATGCCTGCGGCATATAAGCACTTAATACAACAACCTCATCTTTCTCAACATCAGCTAAATCATTCCGTCCGGCAGCTTCATATTGTGTAATAGAGTCTTTGCGTTGCTTAAGCATTTTCTCAATGGCTGCAACCACCGCCGCATCATCCAGCTCAATACGTTCATCCACTTCACGCTGCTTGATGGCAGCCTGTAACAAACGAATGGTATCGCGCCGTTTAGCGTCTCCCGCACGCATGGCCACCTTCATATCTTCAGTGATTTTCTGCTTCAGACTCATAATAAAATTTTATGTCAATGACTTGTCAAAACAATTATTCGCAAGTATTCCGAAGAATACTTGTTTAATAGAGTTTAGGTGGCAACAACTGGCTGCGCAAGCGCTTATAATTACGCTTTACAGCAGCTGCTAACTTGCGCTTACGTTCAGCAGTTGGCTTCTCGTAAAACTCACGCGCACGTAATTCTGTCAACAATCCGGTTTTTTCTATAGTACGTTTAAAACGGCGCATCGCGACTTCAAATGGTTCGTTTTCCTTGACTTTGATGGTTGTCATAAATCTGCAAACTCTCCGGTTAACGGTTAATTAATATATAATCAATACTTACACATCTTACTTAAACTACACGTCCCAATAAACAGACGCAAAAAAGCCTGCAATTATAACACAAGAATTCTGTTACAAAATAGCTACTTTGCCAACTTCCCCAATGATCGTTCTAGGTATTGAAACCTCTTGTGATGAAACCGGTATCGCGCTTTACGATACGCAGCGTGGCTTACTAAGCCATGCACTGCACTCTCAAATTGAAATGCACAGTGAATATGGCGGCGTGGTACCCGAGCTCGCCTCGCGTGATCATATTCGGCGCATACTCCCTCTGATCAAACAAACGTTGACCGCCGCCAAATGTGAACTGCAAGAAATTGACGCCATTGCTTATACACAAGGTCCCGGCTTGGCTGGCGCACTTTTGGTGGGGGCGAGCGTTGGTGCTGCGCTTAGTTTTGCGCTAAAATTACCCGCGCTAGGTATCCACCATCTTGAAGGTCACCTGCTGTCGCCCTTATTATCCACCCCATCTCCCAGTTTCCCATTTATCGCGTTATTGGTTTCCGGTGGACATACCCAGTTAATGCAAGTTAGCGGCGTAGGACAATATAAATTATTAGGCGAAACCGTGGATGATGCAGCCGGAGAAGCATTTGACAAAACCGCGAAGTTATTAGGGCTGGGCTACCCAGGTGGAGCAGCATTATCCAAACTTGCTCAACAGGGCCAACCCGGACGCTTTAAACTCCCACGCCCCATGCTCAACAGTGGCGACCTTAATTTCAGTTTTAGCGGCCTGAAAACTGCGGTGCTGACCTTGGTCAACAAACAGGAAATGAATCAACAAACGCGGGCAGATATTGCTTTGGCTTTCCAGGAAGCAGTGGTAGAAGTGTTGACAAAAAAATCACTGACAGCCTTATCACAAACCGGCTTTACACAACTGGTCGTAGCCGGAGGGGTCGGCGCGAATCAACAACTACGTGAAAACCTGACAAACAAAACAGTCGATAGCGGAGCCACTGTTTTCTATCCTGAACTTGAGTTTTGTACAGACAATGGCGCCATGATTGCATTTGCCGGCGCCATGCGGCTGCAAGCCTCAGATGAAGAAAACCAACAAACAGCAAACAGCTTTACCGTCAAGGCACGCTGGGATTTGGAAATGCTGGATATACCCGCTAATCGATAACTTTGCAGCAGTTATCAAGAAGCGTTTTTCTGACCAATACGCCCTTCCTTACCCTCCATCAAATTCATAATATTTGATTGATGACGCCAAACCAGCACTAACGACATAATCAACACGGCAATCATGCTACTCCCCAAGCCCAATATACTCAGCGTATAAATCGGCGCCAGTGCAGCCGCTACCAACGCAGACAAGGACGAATAACGCCAAACAAATGCAACCAATAACCACGTCGCGATAGCCAACAAACCCACCCAAAGACTCAGTCCGAACAATACCCCAACCGCTGTTGCCACACCTTTACCACCTTGAAAACGCAAGAACACGGGAAACACATGCCCCAAAAAAACAGCCAGAGCCGCACCAGCAACAGCTTCTCCACCCAAACCCCATAACGGCGCAAAATACAGTGCCAATGCCACAGCCAGCCAACCTTTCCCTGCATCACCCAAAAGCGTTAAGATGGCGGCGGCTTTCTTACCGCTACGCAAAACATTGGTCGCACCGGGATTCCCAGAACCATAAGTACGCGGATCAGGCAATTTAAAAAGCCAACTGGACACCACCGCAAAAGAAACAGAACCCAGCAAATAAGCCAACAGTATAAAAACCAATATTGTCATTAGGATTAGCACCACGAAAGCAAAATAGAATAGAATCCAGTTTGTCATTTAGGGAAACGCAGAACAAATCGTCATCCTCGCGGAAGCGGGGATCCAGGTTATTGATTTTCCAGGGTTCCCGCTTTTGCGAGAACGACATAACTGATTAAATCAGCAATTCCTTAAATAACTTCCCTCATATAACATACCAAAGCAACGCGCTTATTTTAGCCCTATAATAATAAATGGATATTATTTTTCTTAAAGATTTTAAAGCCAAAGCCCTAATTGGAATTTATCCCTGGGAACGCATCGTCACACAAACCATCCAGCTCGACCTGGAAATCGCCCTACCAACCAGCCGCGCTTGCGAAACAGATAACATTGAAGACGCGCTGGATTATGCGCTTATTGTAGAACGCATCAATGAAATCCTGGCGAAAAAACATTTCTCACTACTGGAAGCACTGGCAGAACACATCGCACAAACCATACTGAAAGAATTCAAATCACCCTGGGTGAAAGTGAGTGTTGCCAAACTAGGGATTATACGTGGGGTTAAGAAACTGGGGGTTTGTATTGAGCGAAAGGCAGTGCCAATTGCAACGGAAAGAACTATTCGCGAATAAGAGACCTTTGCCATTTTTTTATGACAAAAGTATCTTATTCAAACAAATGCACTATCTTCTTCTAAAAGGTAATGACCTAATAGTTTCTGAAATCGGCGCACCTACATTCTGTCTCAAATCTTGTAACAGTGGAGAACCTGGATTATTTTGCGCACGCACATCGTAACCCAAAATTGATGCACATTTTTCATAGTAAATACTACTCGCACCTATAACTCGCATAACTATAGACTGTTGTCTATCTGCATCATATGCCTGACATTTCAGCGTATTCTTTTCTGCTTCCTCCATATTACCCGCAGCTTTATTAACGTATATAAGCGTAGGCAAAAACTTGTAATCCCTACCTATCCTTTTAATACCTAGCTGAAGTACTCTCTCTGCTCTTGCGTAATTTTTTCTTGCCACATATAGCTCAGCCAGTTTTGTATAGGCTTCTGACGGTGCATGCTTACGTTCTACTACTAATCGCGAAAGAACATTAGCAGCTGTCGTAACATTTTTGCCCAAAACATCCGCTGATGATTTAGCAACCATAGCTGATATCACATAATTTCCAGAGTCTACTTGTAAATTTCTGGCTTTAGATCTTGCCAAATCACGATCATTATCATTGAGTGCATTGAGGACTTTATTCGCCCGCAGATCTTGATCAAGTTTAGTTTTAGACGCTCTGCTACTAATAATTGATTGATAGGCCTTGATACTCGTCTCAGGTGGCCAGTCATCGCCGTATTCTCTATTGATATAACTTTTTAAGGCGTCTATTCTTGTTTCTCTGTCTTCATGTTCTCTACCATGATGGGCGAGTTCGTCTATAATCATATTTTTAGCTCTTGTGGCCATATTTACTTTGGCCGTATCAACCATCATCTCCCACTGATTACTACCCGGGTTAGCTAAATTATTTTGTATCACCACATCAATTTTATCGCTAATATTTTCCAACCTTTCTGACTTCCCCGCATCAGCTTCATAAAGCTTCTCAATCATCACAGGAAATTCCTCAAAGTTATAATTAGGCTATGTCGCAATTAATTGTTGAAATTGCCTTGTTTTCCCAAGAGCTGATAAAGAACAGAAAGTTGGTGTAATGTTTCGACCGAGACGATCAATCATTCGATGCCATCCCAGATAACTTCCGAGATAGCGTGTCGCCAC
>JAJFJK010000175.1 GCA_021774075.1 Nitrosomonas sp.
AAATTTGGCGAAATCTCATGAAATGACCGGCTAAATTGCAAAAACGCTTATATTCAAGCTTATTCGGATTAAAATTTAGCTTAATTCGTTTTTCTACCACTTGCGCGCTTGGGCCTGTTGGAGTTTTGCAAGAGGCTCGTAGTTATGGCATTTCTAAAAATCCAGATTTCATCCCAACTGCTGTCATATCAAACATATGCTGCGCTACAAAATTTTTTCTACGCCTTGCATTTGGGCGAACTCTAAATTTTTAGAAGCAGCCTATAGTTTATTTCGTGTAGTGGAAAAAGGAAAAAATCAGAAACCTCATGGCTGACACCTCAATAAAAATTCTGACCTACAATATTCATAAAGGGTTCAGCATGGGGAATTTTCGCTTTATCCTGCGTGAGATAAAAGACGCATTACGCCATATTGATGCCGACGTGGTTTTCCTGCAGGAAGTACACGGTGAGCGTAGCATAACCAAAAACCGCTTTGATGATTGGCCTAATAACAAACAATTTGAATTTCTTGCAGACCAGGTCTGGCACCATCATGCTTATGGAAAAAACGCCATTTATAAATCCGGCCATCACGGTAATGCAATCTTAAGCAAGTATCCTTTTGTCGAATGGGAAAATATTGACGTCTCCATGATGCGCTCGGCCAGTCGCAGCTTGCTGCATGGCACAATTCAAATTCCAGAGATTAATCAGAAAATCCATATTATTTGTGTGCACCTGGGACTGCTTGGGTTCGAAAGAGAACGTCAACTCTCAACGCTGGCCAAGCGTATCAGCTCCCATGTTCCTGCGCATGAGCCGTTGATTATCGCTGGCGATTTCAATGACTGGCGCGGCCGCGCTGAATACCATCTGCACCACGAACTGGGTATTAGAGAGGTCTTTAAAAACACCCGTGGTGCTTATGCACGCACCTTTCCCGCCTGGCTGCCAATATTATCAATGGATCGTATTTATTATCGTGGTCTGGAAGTTATCGATTGCAACAACTTATACGGCCAACCCTGGCGTCGCATGTCTGACCACACACCGTTGGTCGCTGAATTTGGATTTGCCTAACCGTCAGCTTTCTGCCTAAAAGCCCCCTACGCCTCTTTAATTTGGCCCCGTTGTTTATATAGCAACATAGCAAACTCTTCCACTGAAATGGCGGGTGAATAAAGAAAGCCTTGCTCATAATCGCAGCCAAAATCAATCAGCAAATCCTGTTGCTCTTTAGTTTCTACTCCTTCAGCGATAGTCTTGATATCCAATTTATGTGCCATCACAATAATTGCCTCAACCAGTGCTCGGTCAGTCCCATTGTCGGTCAAGTGATTGATGAAAGATCTATCTATTTTGAGATAGTCGATATCAAATTTTTTGAGGTAGGAAAGCGAAGAGAAGCCGGTACCAAAATCATCGATAGATACCTCAATCCCGCTGTTAAGAAATTCCAGCAAACGATTTTTAACGAGGGGAGTATCTTTTAACAACAAACCCTCGGGAATTTCCATGTTAATGCAACTCCCAGGTAATTCCAGTTGAGTCAGACTGTCTGACCATTGATTTTTTTTCAATAGATTAAACTGAGTTGGAGACATGTTAATACTTACCTGGACAATATAGCCAAATTGGTTGTGCCATTGTTTAATATTGGCGATAGTTTGCTTAAACACAAATTCCCCAATTTCTACAATCAAACCACTTTCCTCTGCCAGTGGAATAAAGATAGCCGGGCTAATCATTCCACGTTGCGGATGATTCCAACGCAACAAGGCTTCTGCTTTGATGATGCGCTTGCGAGTTAACTCTAGAATAGGTTGGTAGTAGACCTGCAGTTCATTGTTTGCTATTGCTTGCCTTAGTTCATGGGTGAGCACCATTTTTTCATATGCTTCCTGCTGCATGGAGTTGGTAAAATAGTTGAAGCGGTTGCGTCCCCCTAGTTTTGCTGCGTACATCGCCTGATCAACGTGTTTCATTAAAGATTTTATATCGGTCCCATCTTCTGGGTAGACGACAATGCCGATACTGGTGGAGATGTAGTGACCAATTTGTTGTTTATCAAGATTAAATGGTTCGCTCAGTTTCTGAATAATATGTTGGGCGATCGTCTCAATGCGCTGTTTGTTATCAATTTCCGGTAAAATAATAGCAAACTCGTCTCCACCTAGGCGTGATACAGTATCGGTTTCGCGCACGCAAGATATAAGACGGGAAGCCACTTGTTTTAGTAATTTGTCTCCTTTGTCATGACCGAGAGTGTCATTGATGTCCTTGAAGTGATCCAAGTCGAGAAACAACAATGACAGTGACAATCCGTTGCGGCGTGATTTTCTAATTTCCCTGTTCAATCGATCCTTGAATAAGTTACGATTAGGCAACCCGGTAAGTTGGTCGTAGTTAGCCTGAGTTAAGATCAGTTCATCTTTCTGCTTTTTCTCGGTAATATCCGAGAACTGTGCCACATAGCAATATATACTATCGTTTGAATTACGAATCACGCTGATGTTTAACCATTTCGCATGAATATTTCCGTCTTTATGGCGATCCCAGATTTCACCCTGCCAGCGGTCTTCTTTCTGAAGTTTGTGCCACATATTTTTGTAGAATGATTTTTTATGGCGTCCAGATTGAAACATTCGAGGATCTTTACCCACTACGTCTGCTAACTCAAAACCGGTAATGCGAGTGAATGCTGGATTAACAGCCATAATTTGATTTTTCTCATTCGTCACCATGATGGCCTCACTACTCGATCTGTAAATCGTTGCAGCCAACATCGTGTATTCATCATTTTGTTTTTGTTCAGTAATATCCTGATAAATACCGAGTACACCAATTGTTTTATTATGGATATCACGCAGCGGCACTTTGGAAGTTCGTAACCAAATAGTTTTTCCATCTGGTGTCGTCTGTGGCTCTTCATAATCAAGTCTAGGGGTGTCTGAATCTAAAACCTGCTGGTCATCGTTACGATAGGACGTTGCTTGCTCTTTCCAGACCAATTGGTTGTCGTCTTTACCGATAATATCGTTTGGAAAGGCCAACCCAGCATCACCAGCAAAGGCTTGATTACAACCTAGATAACGCAATTCCTTATCTTTCCAGAAAATGCGTACTGGGGCTGTATCAACAATAGTTTTGAGCAAATTGCGCGATTCGATAAATGCATTTTCCTTTTTCTTGATATCGGTAATTTCGATGAAATAGCCAATCAATTCTACGTTATTGCCATCCGGGCCTGTCACCACATATAGCTCATCTCTCATCCATATCCAGCCACCGTCTCGGTGTTGAAACCGGTATTCATGTTGATGTTTGCCGTGGACAAATAATTGGGGCAGATTGGTGAGCACTTGGTTGCGGTCTTCAGGGTGTATATGATCGGCCCAGAAGTCTGGCGTTGCGAGAAACTCCTTCTCTGTATAGCCTAGAATTTTGGTTATATTGGCGCTGACGAACGTGGCTGCATAGGGTGGCACGGCCTCGCAGGTGTAAATGATAGCAGGCGAGGAAGAGAGAAGAAAATCTAGTCGGTTATTGAGCGCGCAAAGGGTAACCTCTGCTTGTTTGCGTTCGGTTATGTCAGTGGAAATCCCGCACATGCCAATAATCTGACCTTGATCATTGCGCACAGGCTTCTTGACTGTCCAATAAATCCGCTCCTCACCAGTTGATTTGACAATATTCCTTTCTTCCCTTTCAATCGTTTCACCCTGCTCGATAACACTACGGTCATTGAGTAATAATTCATTTGAAAGCTCCAGATCAAAAAAATGACTGTCGTCACGACCAATAATGTCCTCAAATGGCATATTGAAGAGGTCTTGGACACTCTGATTCACAAAAGTATAACGTCCCAGCATATCCTTTATAAAAATGTAGGTGTTGTTTTGATCTAGCCCCAATATTGCACGAGTTGCGCAGATATCAAAATTTTCATCATCAGCTGGTAATTTTTTGAATAGATTACGAATCAGCCTAGGATTTTAAGTTTTTTATGCGCCTTTTTGACTTTTTTGGTCAAAATAGTGAAG
>JAJFJK010000176.1 GCA_021774075.1 Nitrosomonas sp.
GCATTGCGCGCCATGGGAATACCATTTTTTATCAATGCCGCACAAAAGCCGGTGGTCACAAGAAAATCAGTTGAAGGCGGAGAAGTTGAACACAAACCCCAAACGTGGCAATCTAACGCTTTACAAAGATAAATGCCATGGGTCGCAAGCCAAGTGTAAATCTTAACCTACCGAAGCGTGTACGCGCCAGAAAACGCGGGGATAAGATATGGTATTACTATGACACAGGCGGAAAACCGCGCAAAGAAATTCCACTCGGCAACGACTACGCCCTAGCACTAAAAAAATGGGCAGAACTGGAAGTCAATGTTGAAACCCGTCACCCGTCAGTCATAACATTCCGCTACGTCGCAGATCGATACATCAAAGAAGTGATCCCGGGCAAAGCACCAAGAACACAGCAAGACAATTTCAAAGAGTTGGAATGGCTCTTTAAATTTTTCGATAACCCACCCGCGCCGCTAGAAAAAATTGAGCCTATTCACATCAGGCAGTATATGGATTGGCGCCAAGCAAAAACACGTGCAAATCGTGAGAAGTCATTATTTAGTCATATATGGAACATGGCAAGGGAATGGGGCTATATAAGCCTGCAAAACCCATGCCTGGGTGTACGCGGTCACACAGAAAAAGGCCGCAAGAATATTTATATCGAAGATGAAATTTTTGATGCTGTGTACCAAGCCGCAAGCGTTCCTTTGAAGGACGCCATGGCATTGGCTTATTTAACAGGCCAAAGACCGTCAGATGTTCTTAAAATGAGTGAGACGGACATTAAGGATAACTTACTCACAGTTACGCAAAATAAAACAGAAAAACGGTTAAGAATTAGCATCGAAGGTGAGTTATCCGCATTAATCAGTAAAATTATGACACGCAAGGCGGGCTATAAAGTCAGGTGCCTGCAATTGATTGTTGATGCCCATGGCCAGCCTGTTACACTCAGAACGCTCCAAGGACATTTTTACCGAGCAAGGCAAGCGTCAGGCATTGATCCTGCATCATTTCAGTTTAGAGATTTGCGCGGCAAGGCTGGAACGGACAAGACTGAATCAAGCGGAGATATTCGGCAAGCGCAGAAGCAATTAGGACACTCAACTATTGCAATGACTGAACACTATATTCGAGGCAGGAAAGGCGATAAAACTACGCCGACAAAATGACTTTTGCGGAACGTTCCGCAAAAACAAGGAGCGGCACTAATTTAATAGACTAACTAATTGTTCTGCAACTTACTGATTAATTGATCATAATCAGCACGTCCGCCAAAAGGAAAAACACCAAGCAGCGGACTATCAATCCGCTGCACAAGCGCATTAATATTTTCTTCTAATGCCCGCATCTGTGGATCGATACAGTTTGCCACCCAACCAGCAAGCGATAATCCAGCAGCCTGTATTGCTTTTACGCTCAGCAACGCATGATTCAAACAACCGAGGCGCATCCCCACCACCAGTATCACGGGAAGATCCAATATCCGCGCCAAATCGGCACCATCCTGCTGCGCATTCAAAGGCACCAAAAATCCCCCTACACCTTCCACAATCACCACCTCAGCATGGCAGCTTAAATCAAGATAGGCATGATGAATAACCGTCAAATCAATTTCAATACCGGCCTGTTCTGCTGCGATATGCGGCGCAAGTGATGGGTTTAAAGCATAAGGATTGAGCTGCTGACGTGAGACATTAATATTACTGGCAGCGACAAGCTTCTCAACATCTTCCCATTTACCGTTTTCACAACCAGCAGCAACCGGCTTCATACCCACAACCGTTTCCCCATGCGCAGCAAATGCACGCAATAACGCGCAACTGACATATGTTTTACCGATTCCGGTATCGGTTCCTGTGATGAAATAACCTGCCGCCATATGGAAATCTTTACCTTACTCGAGGCCAATTTGCCGGCGTGTTTCAGGAGTCAAAACGTTTTTACGTGACGGCGGCTTCCAGGCATGACCATACACAACTTCAAATGTCGCGGGGAGCTTCCCATCCTGGCGTAATGTTTCATATTGGCTTATGGCTTTTTGCCAGGCTGTTTTACCGGTTAATCCCCGCCGTCTGCCTTGTGTCACATTATGCGCACCGATTGCTTTGAGATCACGCATGACACTCGTAACATCATCATACGTTAGCGTAATATATTCCATATCCATAACCGGGGTGGAAAATCCGTTATGCACCAACAGATCACCGATATCATGCATATCGACGAACTGATTTACATGGCTAAAGTCATCGGTTTGTTTAAAAGCCTGGCGTAGCTCCTTCAGCGTATCCGGCCCAAATGTACTAAACATAAACAAACCTTCCGTACACAAAATCCGATTAATTTCACTAAATGTATGATTCAGATCGTTACACCATTGCAGTGCCAGATTCGACCATACCATGCCAACACTGGCATCGCTTAGTGGAAATTGTTCAATGTCGGCACAAACATAATGGCTTTGCGTTTTATATGTGGGCAGCCAGTGTTTCCACCAACTGATTTCCGGGCGTGCCTGCGCTAACATGCCCCAGGCAATATCCATGGCCAGGAGTTTGCTATGCGGATAACGCACCGCTAATTGGCGACTGCCGTAACCCGTGCCGCTACCGGCATCAAGAATGATATCCGGCGAATATTTAATAAAATCAAGACGCGCTAGCATACGATCACTGACTTCCCGCTGTAACACAGCGGCTTGATCGTAACTGACAGCGGCACGTTCAAAGGCTCTACGCAATTGTCGTTTATCTAATACATGCTCAGAATTCATTTAAACCAGTTATAAATTGTTCGGGGTAAGATAAAAAGGGGGCATGACCACAATGTGGAAACATGATCAGTTTTGATTGTGGCAGTTGCTGATGCATCCATTTAGCCGCAGTTGGGTGCGTAATCACATCATTTTCACCATGTAACAATAAGACAGGCTGTTTAATAGCGCCTAATTTGTCTCGCAAGTCATTCGTTTGCAATATCTCCAGTGTTTTTTGTAATGCATGCGGATCGGGTTGTTTGCGCTCGAAGAAATGTTTACGCAACTGCGCCAATATTGCGATGACATCCTGATCACCGCTCATCTGTAGGGTCAAAAACCGATTGATGGTCAGTTTATAATTTCGTTGCAAATTTTCCATAAATAACTGTAATTGTTTGGCATCCATTCCCCATTGCCAATCATCCCGTTTTGTAAAACAAGGGGTGGTGGAAATCAGAACCAGCTTGCGTATGCGCAATGTTTCACGCAATGCCAATTCAACGGCTATTTGCCCACCCAATGACCAACCACCAACAATACAATCCTGCGGCAAAATTTTTGCGATACACTCAACCAACTGTTCAAGTGTTCCCGGCTCACAAGGCGGGCTAAACCCATGTCCCGGCAAATCAACCAAATGCAAGCGATACGTTAACGCCAGTTGATCACGAATACTGTTCCAAATACCACTATGCATGGCCCAACCATGCAATAAAACAAGATCACGACCACTGCCCAATGATTCAACATGAAGATTATTCATAAAGGGCACCCATAAGCATCTATTTCAGCTTTATTCAATGACTCTGCGCCAGCTTTTTCAGTGCTGTCGTCAGGCGTTCAATATCTTCCTGATGATGTGCAGCGGATAAAGTAATGCGCAACCTCGCCGTACCCTGTGGCACTGTTGGCGGACGTATTGCAGGCACCAGAATACCTTGTTCACGTAACGCATGGCTGATCCGAACCGCTGCGCCACTTTCACCGATCAATAACGGCTGTATCGGTGTCATGGAAGGCGACAGCTCCCAAGGTAATGACTGCAAACCTTGTTTAAGCTGTGCAATGTGCTGCACTAATTTCTCACGCCGCCACTCATCCTGCGCAATCAGCTTTAAGCTTGTTAACAATGCATGAGATAACAATGGCGGCGTGGCCGTGGTGTAAATATAACTGCGTGCGGTCTGTATTAATGTTTCAATGACTTCTGATTGTGCCGCAACAAATGCACCAAAAACCCCGGCGGCTTTACCCAGCGTTGCCATATAAATGATATTGGGTGAATGCAAATCAATGTCATCAGACGCGGACAAACACCCCCGCCCCTGCTTGCCTAACACGCCAAAACCATGTGCATCATCCAGCAACAGCATGGCCTGATGCTGCTCACACAGTGCAAGCAATTGCTGGATCGGCGCGATATCACCATCCATGCTAAATACTGCATCGGTTATAACCAGCTTACGTCTGGCTTTTGATACGGTCAACCGCTGTTCCAGCACGTTCAAATCAAGGTGCGGAAAACGTATCAATTTTGCCCGAGAAAGTAACGCCGCATCATTGAGTGACGCATGGTTCAGCTTATCTGCAAAAATTGCATCGCCTCGCCCCATGAGTGCGGTGACAACACCCATATTGGCCATATAGCCGGTGGAAAAAAATAATGCCTTGGGGAAGCCAGTAAAACCGGCCAGCATTTCTTCCAGCTCATGATGCGCCAAAGAATGACCATTAATGAGATGTGACGCACCCGCCCCCACACCATACCGCTGCGCACCCTCACAAGCTGACTGGATTAGTTGCGGATGACTCGCCAAACCCAGATAATCATTACTACAAAACGCAAGATATTCACGGCCCGCAATCGTAACATGCGTTGCTTGAGGGCCTTGCAGTATTTGCCGGTGACGCTTTAACCCGTCCTTCTCCCGAACATTCAGCTGTTCAGTTAAATCAGAATACATAAATTACAATGAATGCAGGCCCAATTTATCAAGTAACGCCTTGTCATGCTCAGCTTCAGGGTTACCTGTCGTCAACAACTTATCACCATAAAAAATGGAATTAGCACCAGCCAGAAAACACAGTGCCTGTACAGCCTCAGACATCTCTTGCCTGCCAGCAGATAAACGCACCATCGCTTTAGGCATAGTAATCCGCGCAGCCGCAATGGTGCGGACAAATTCCAGTGGGTCGAGTGCTGCTGTCCCATATAAAGGTGTGCCTTCAACTTGCACCAAATGATTAATCGGTACAGATTCCGGATACGGATCAAGATTCGCCAGTTGCGCGATGAGTCCGGCACGAGACAAACGTGTTTCACCCATGCCAACAATACCACCGCAACACACGTTAATCCCAGCCCCGCGAACTTCTTGCAGCGTATTTAGCCGATCTTCATAATGCCGCGTGGTGATGACTTCATCGTAAAATTCAGGCGCCGTATCCAGATTATGGTTGTAATAATCCAGCCCAGCTTCACCCAGTTGCTGCGCCTGCCCTGGTTTTAGCATGCCCAACGTGGCACAAGTTTCCATATCCAAAGCTTTGACCGCACTCACCATCTCGGTCACTTTATCGATATCACGCTGTTTCGGGCCACGCCATGCCGCCCCCATACAAAATCGTGATGCGCCTTTTTGTTTTGCTGCTGTTGCTGCCGACACCACCTCATCCAGTGACAACATGTCCTGATTTTCCACGCCAGTATGATAGCGTGCGGCCTGTGGACAATAGCCACAATCTTCAGGACACCCCCCTGTCTTAACTGAGATCAGCGTGGATAACTGCACGGCATTGGGATCATGATGCTGACGATGCGTCTGTTGTGCGCGATACATCAAATCGTTAAACGGCGTATCCAATAACGCTTGAATTTGAGATACACTCCAACGTATCGATTCACTGGCTTTATCAGCCACGTGATTCGCTTGCTCATTGGTTAGGTTGGATGTAAGTGGATTGATACGCATACCAATTTTTTCCTATATGAATATTTAAATGGGCGATTACTTTTCCCATCCATCAAATGCAATGGATGATCAAGGATTCGTTGTGCGTTGTCAATTTATCCATGGATTTTTTTAAACAACTGATTAAACCAGCACTTCTTCAACTTGATATTTAAACAAAAAAATTGTCTACTCTGTGGCATATCGACAAACCAGGATTTCTGCAACGCCTGTTATCGCCATTTACCCCGGCTGCCGGATAATCGCTGCCCAGTCTGTCTGCGACCCGTCACCAGCAAGAGCAGATGCGGCATTTGTATCGCCAAACCGCCTAAATACACACGCACCATTGCCGCACTGCGTTATACCTTTCCCATTGACGCATTGATACACGCGCTAAAATATCAAGCCAATCTGGCAATCGCGCCCATCCTGGCCAAATTGCTCTGCCAACACATCGGCACAACAAAATTACCTGACTTAATCATACCCATGCCGCTACACCCTAACCGACTAAAAGAACGAGGCTTCAATCAAGCACTGGAAATCAGTCGTTATATTGCCAAGCAATATGACCTTCCCTTACTTGCTGACGATTGCAAACGTATCAAACATACTGCACCGCAAATGGGCTTACCCTGGAAATCACGCCAGAAAAATATGCGTAATGCATTTGCCTGCAAAATTGAACTACGCGGGATGCATGTTGCGGTCATTGATGATGTCATGACAACAGGCGCAACACTGAATGAATTAGCTAAAATTTTACACAAACAAGGCGCAATCGAAATCAGCAACTGGGTGGTTTCCAGAGTCCTGCTTGATCACAATCCGACACAATCAACCACGCCGTTCTAAAATGTTCAACATCATTCTTTACCAACCGGAAATTCCACCAAACACGGGCAATATCATTCGGTTATGCGCCAACACCAATATGCAATTACATCTTGTTAAGCCACTGGGTTTTATTCTAAAAGACAAACAGTTGCAACGTGCCGGATTGGACTACCATGAATTCGCCAATGTAAGAATGCATGAAAACTGGTCAGATTGCACCAAGCATTTACAAGGCCAGCGTATTTTTGCTGTTTCCACAAAGGGAACACAGCGCTATGACAAAATTAACTATGCACAAGGGGACGCTTTTCTATTTGGCGCAGAAACCTGCGGGTTGCCAAGCAATGTGTTGGAGAACATTCCAGAGCAGAACCGTATTCGTGTACCAATGATATCCACTAGTCGCAGTTTGAATCTGTCAAATACAGTAGCAATTGTCGCTTATGAAGCCTGGCGCCAATTCGAATTTCATTCAGGCTCATAACCATAAAAAAACGCTGATTAATTCAAGAATCAATCAGCGCTTTCTTAATATTACTTCATTTAAATCTACGGCGAATCTGACTTATAAGTCATCATCGTCGTCATCGTCGTCATGACTATCAAAATTGATGTTCGCACCTAAGAAGGATACCTCCCAATTCGATGAGTTACCACGTTGTTCCATATGAACAGTAACCATTTTACCTTCAACTTCAACACAAGGAATAATCAGCACACCTTCATCCAAATCAACGGTTGAAATACATTCAGTTACATCAACAACATCAACAGGCACAAAACAATTAGCCGCATCAACAATTACAACATCATCAACAGGGCCAAGGTCAGTAGTTGTCTCAACCGTAACAACGGCATAGACATCTTCAATAACCACATCCTTTGCAGTAGTCAGCAAACCAGTCACATCTGCACCTAATGGATCCAGAATAGGGCTGGCGAGACACTGATTTTCCGTGCCATCAGAAATATTCTTTACAACAAGTCCTTTATCTGCAATAAAAATCAGGTTCATCCGGTAAGTGCGTACTTATGGTCTCAACCGACCAGAACATAATTGGTTTCATGCAGCGCCATAATTTTTAGCTTGAAGAACTCGGCATCTCTGAAGCCATAGGCCATTTTGTGCAAGGTTTTGATTTTGTTGT